>CAMOTK010000084.1 GCA_946625715.1 uncultured Prevotella sp.
CCAATGTTCTGCTGGTAGTGGCCGTTGGAAGCCGACATCTGTTCGTGGGGAATGGGCAGATACTCGTCGCGGTTCTTCGTGTACTGAGCGTCGTTGAGGAAGTTCACGCGCTGCTTCTCCTTGGCATAGTAGGCCAGCATCACGTCGGAAACGTCGCCCCAGCGCACCAGGTCGAAATAGCGCTCCGACTCCATGGCCAGCTCCAGACGGCGCTCCATCTTCACAATCTTCAGGGCCTGGTCGGGCGTGTAGGTAGCGGTGTAGGGCTTGCAGTAGAAGTGCACGCCATACTTGCTCTCGTAGTCGCTAATCATCTGCGTGCTGCCAGCGGCACGGTTGCGCACCTGGTTCACCAACGCAATGGCGGCGGGAGCATCGCCCAGCTGAGCTTCAGCCTCGGCCCGCATGAGCAGCACGTCGGCATAGCGGAACACGATGCGGTTCATGGCGCTGGCCCAGTAGCTGCCGTGGATGAGGTAGGTGCCCACGAGGGCCGGGTCGACGTTGTGCTTCAGCGACACGTTGTAGCCATACAGGCCGCCCGAGCGGCTCCAGTCGGTCGACTTGTTGTCCATCATGAAGTTGGCGTTGAACATATAGGGCAGTCCGGGCATGCCCACGGTGAGGAACAGGCGCGGGTCGGCATTGTCGGTCAGTTCGAAGTTCTGGTCGTTGAAGGTGTCGAGCAGAGGCAGTCCGTCGGCATCGGTGCGATAGGCATTGACCAGGTTCTGCGAGGGTTTGTAGAAGTCGCAGCCGCCGTCGGTCACGTCGCTGATGTTGGGCACAATCAGACCATACGACCAGTTGAGGTTGCCATAGGTGGAACCGTCGTTCATGCTGTACTGTATGGCCCAGAGCGACTCTACGCCGTTCTCATACTGCGGTTCGGGGCGGAAGTTGTTGTGCAGGTCTTTCTCCAGGTCGTAGCCGGCCGAGGTGTAGATAGTCGGCTCGGTGTAGGTGATGACCTTCTGCAGGTCGTCCTTGTTGACAGAGGTCACAGCGTTCGAGTTGGCATCGTCCTGACGATAGGCCTTGTAGAGATAGACCTTGGCCAGGAAGGCAGCACAGGCGGCCTTGGTGGGACGGCCCTTGTCGGCCTGCTTCGTGGGCAGGTCGCGGTAGGCTTCTTCCAGGTCCTTGGCAATGAGTGCCCAGCCCTCGTCGTTGGTATATTCGCGGTTGCTCATGTTGTTGTACTCTTCTTCCGAGAGGTCGGTGCGCACCACGAAGGGAATGTTCTTGTAGAGGCGCTTGAGCAGGAAGTGGGCATAGGCGCGCAGAAACTTGGTCTCGGCCAGGCGCTGGGCCTTCAGTGCAAAGCTGTCGTCGCACGACTCAACCACGGCCATGGCGGCATTCACACGCGAGAGGGCGTTGTAGAGTCGCACCCACATGTCGTTGATGTTCCAGTTGGTGGTGAGCACGCCCTTTTCTACTTCGAGCTGGTGGAACACGTCGCCGTCGTTCACCGTGGAACCGCCTTTATAGGCATCGTCGGAGCGCACGTCGAAGTTCCACATCGAGAACGACGAGTTGATGTCCTCGGCGGTGGTGAAGATGGCATAGGCCGATGTGACCATGTGGTCTACGTTGGCCGGGTTCTTCACCTCTTCGTCAGAGAGCGTGCCCTGCGGCTTCTGGTTGTCTAGGAAGTCGCTGCAGCTGCTGAGTGCAAAAATCAGATTGAAGATTGCAAGAATTGAAATATATCGTTTCATAATTGTATGGTTTCTTTAGAGGTTAGAAGGAAATGTTGAGACCAAACGTCACGTTGAGAGGGATAGGATAGCCGAAGAGCGGGTTCTCGGGGTCGACGCCTGTGAACTTCTTGCTCTTGATGGTGAGCAGGTTCTGGGCCGAGAGATAGAGGCGTATTTTCGACATGTGGATTTTCTCCATCAGCCGCTTAGGCAGGTTGTAGCCCAGCTGTATGGTGCGCAGCTTCAGGAACGAGCCGTCTTCGACGTAGTATGACGAGAAGCGCTTCTCGTTGTTGCCGTCTTCGAGCGAGAGGGCGGGAATGTTCGACGACGGGTTGTTGGGCGTCCAGGCATCGAGCACGCGTGTGCCTTTGTTCAGATACTGCACGTTGACACCCGACCAGAGGTCGGTCTGCACCTTGTAGCCGCCGTTGGTGTCGTCACCAGGCTTCACGGTGGTCAGCGCATCGACGCCCTGCACGCCCTGCCAGAACATGGTCAGGTCTAAGTCCTTATACTGCAGATAGATGTTCAGACCGTAGCTGAAAGCGGGCGTGGGGTCGTAGATCCACTCCTGGTCTTTCTCGTTGATGACGCCATTGCCGTCGAGGTCCTTCCAGCGCATGCGTCCCACGGCTGCACCTTCCTGGCGGGCGTGGTTGTCGACCTCGTCCTGCGACTTGAAGATGCCGTCGTAGACATAGCCTACGTATGAGAACATGGGATGGCCCACGACGCTCTCTACGCCGCTGCCGCCGAAGGTGCCTTTCGAGGCGATGGTCTCTGGCAGCTTGGTCACCTTGTTGCGGTTGGTGCTGATGTTGGCGGTGAGGTCGTAGCTGAAGTCGCCCGCATTACCGCGGTAGCCGATGTTGAACTCCACGCCCTTGTTCTCTACCTCGCCGGCGTTGATCCACTTGTTGCTGCCCTCACCCATGATGCCGATGCCGGGCATGTTGACCAGGATGTCCTTGGTCTTCTTGTAGTACCACTCGAACGAACCGTAGAGGGCGTTGTTCAGGAAGCCGAAGTCGAGACCGACGTTGGTCTGCGTAGTGGTTTCCCACTTGATGTCGTCGTTGGCCAGCTGACTGCGCTTGAAGCCCGAGTCGAGGGTGTGGCCGCCGTTGGTGCCCTGTATGTCGTAGCTGGTGCCGTAGCTCTGTCCGCCGAAGTTGGCCTCGCCATAGGTGGCCAGATAGATGTTGTAGCGGGCATTGTTGTCTATTTCCTGGTTACCGGTCTGTCCCCACGAAGCGCGGAGCTTCAGGTTGGAGAGCCAGTTGCCGGCACCCTTCATAAACTTCTCCTCGCTCAGGCGCCAGCCGGCCGACACCGAGGGGAACGTACCGTACTTGTTGTTCTTACCGAAGCGGCTGGAACCGTCGCGACGCATGGTGAGGCTCACGAGGTAGCGGTCGTCGAAGGTGTAGTTGATTTTCCCGAAGAACGAGACGAGCGAGAAGCCGTTGCCCGAACCGAAGGCTTCCTGGCGACCGATGCCGGCGTCGGGCCACATGTAGTCGGTGGTCAGGGCGTAGTAGTCGTAGCGTCGACCGCCAAACCACGTGTCGTTCTGGCGGTTGAGCTCCATACCCACGAGGGCGTCGGCACGGTGCTTGCCCAGCTCAAGGTTGTAGGTGGCGATGGCGTTCCACATCCACTTCATCCAGTGCTCCTGCTTGGCCTCGACCAGATTCTTGCTGTTGGCCACGTTGCCGTTGGGCACGGGATAGGTGAAGATGCGCTGCTGCTTCTGGGCGTAGTCCAGACCGAAGGTGGTCTTCACGGTGAGGTTCTTCACCGGCGTGAGGGTCAGGTAGACGTCGCCGAAGGTGCGCCAGTAGGTGTAGCGGTTGTCCTTGTTGCGTTCGAGCACCTCGACGGGGTTCTCGCGGTCGGCATAGCTGCCGGTGAGGTTGGCATACTCGCCGGCGGTGTTGTAGATGGGATAGTTGGGGTTGAACTGCAGCACGTTGCCCAGGAAGCCGCCGGGTGCCGACACCTCGCTGGTGCGGCTCAGGGTGAAGTGCTCGCCCACGGTGAGGATGTCTTTCAGCAGCTTGTACTCGGTGTTCATACGTGCCGAGAAGCGGCTGAAGTCGGTGTCCTTGATGATACCCAGGTTCTTGTAGTAGCCCACGGAGAAGAAGCTGGTGCCGCGCTCCGAGCCGTTGCTCACGCTCACATTATAGTTCTGCACAATGCCCGTGCGCGTCACTTCCTTAATCCAGTCGGTGTCGGAAGCGGGCACTGTGTTGGCCTCGTCCAGATACTTCTGCATGGTCATGCCATGAAGCTGTGGCACGCCGTTCTGGTCGTAGCCCCAGTTGAAGTGGTAGCCCAGCGAGTTGTTGTTGGGGTCCAGACCGTCGTTGACGTTGGCCTGCCAGAAAGCCTGTCCCCACTGCTTGGCGTTGAGCACTTTCATGCGGTGGGCATACATCGAGGCGGCAATGCTGGCGTCGAGGTTCACCTTCACCTGGCCGCTCTTGCCCTTCTTCGTGGTGACGATGATGACGCCGTTGGCAGCGCGCGAACCGTAGATAGAGGCCGAGGCAGCATCCTTGAGCACCTGGATGCTCTCGATGTCGCCGCCGTTGAGCTCGTGCATGCCCGACTTGGTGGGCACACCGTCGATGATGTAGAGCGGGTCGTTGTTGTTCAGCGTGCCATTGCCGCGGATGCGCACCGTGGCAGCACCCGAGGGGTTACCGTCGGCTGAGATGGTCATGCCCGGCACGCGGCCCTGCAGGGCCTTCATCGGGTTGTTCTCGTTCTGCTTGGCCATTTCCTCGATGCTCACGGTAGAGATGGCTCCGGTGAGGTCGGCCTTGCGCTGTGTGGTGTAACCGGTGACGACCACCTCGTTGAGTGTCTGGGCGTCGTCCTTCATGGTCACTTTCATGCCCGCCTGGGCAGCCACTTCCTGTTTTTCATAGCCGATGTAGGAGAACACGAGTGTTTTGCCTGCAGCAACTTTCAACTTGAAGTTTCCGTCGAAGTCGGTCACGGCGCCGTTCGACGTTCCCTTCTCCATGACGGTTGCACCGATGACCGGCTCTCCGGCAGAGTCGACCACAGTGCCCGTAATCACTGTCTGCGCATACGCGATGGTTGCCACAAACATGAGCACAAGGCTCAGAAGATGTCTTTGCAAATGTTTCATATTTTTTTAGTTAGTAATAAAAATTGCTGCAAAGATACAAGATAAACAGTTTGGAAAGCACAAAAAATCGTTCACCAAAGCCAAAATTTGTTGCAATGCAACATTTTTAGCAGAGAATGAACGATTTTTGTCAGAACAAAAGGATGCTGACTATTGCTTGAGTTCGGTGGGACTCTGGCCGAACTCGTCCTTGAAGCACTTGGTGAAGTAGCTGGGAGCGGTGAAGCCTACGGCGTAGGCCACCTCGCTGATGGTCTTGTCGGTGCTGAGCAGCAACTGGTAGCCGCGGTTAAGACGGGCAGTGCGCAGCAACTCTACTGGCGACGAGCCGGTGATGGTCTTCAGCTTGCGGTAGAGCTGCACACGACTGAGGTGCATGTCGGCGGCAAGGTCTTCCACGCTGAGCTCGCTGTCGGGGAGGCGCGACTCGACTACTTCCTTGAACCGGGCCACGAAGTGCGACGTGGTGGTGCTGTCAATGTCGGCTGTTGCTTCGTCGGCATCGACAGGTTCTGCATCGGCACGGTCGTCAACGGCGGGCTCGACACTCTGCGGCTCGGCACTCTGCGGCTCGGCACTCTGCGGCTCGGCACTCTGCGGCTCTGCCGCGCCTGATGAGGCGGCCTCAACAGCAGTCGACTCGCCGGCAGCTTCGGCCGGCTCTTGGGGCTCAAGATTCCACAGGTTGCTCACCACACGCTGGCGGCGCAGGGTGATTTTGCCGCGCTGATAGAGATAGAACAAGGTGAAGACCACGAGCAGCAGGACGATGGCACCGCAGGCCAGCACGATGATGATGCGCTGGGTGTTGAGTTCCTGCAGATAGTTGTCGGCGCGCATGTGCAACTGGTCGAGGTAGGCCGTCTGCTCGGCCACTTCCTCGTTCTGCATCTTGATGACGTGGGCATTGCTCTTGGTGACAAGAGCCGACATGAACAGCTCTTCCTTATTGTAAGGACGGCCTTCGAGAATGGCGACGGCCAGGGAAATGAGGCGGTCGCCGTGGGTGGGATAGATGTAGGTGGCATCGAGCAACGAGTCGATGACCTGCTGGATGCCGCCTTCGGGGCCTGGCAAACCGTCGATGCCGCAGTAGCGGGTGGCTTTCAGACTGGCGGTGGGCAACAAGCTCTCGAGGGCTTTGCGGGCACCAATGGCCATGCGGTCGTTATGGCCGAAGACGTAGTCGATGCCTGCACTGGCCTGCTGCCTGCCGGCATCGCTCTGCAGCCACTGCTGCACGGCCTCGTGGGCACTATGCTCGGTCCAGTCGCCCTGAAGCGTGGCAACCACCTGAATGTCGGGGTATTGCTTCATGGCATCGGCAAAACCGTTGTGGCGCTCAATGGCAGGCGAGGAGCCTTCAAGGCCATGAATCTCGAGCACCCTACCCCGTCCACCGAGACTGTGAGCGATATGTTCGCCCATGGTGCGGCCCATCTCGTAGTTGTCGGCACCGAGGTAGGCGGTGTATTTCTTCGAGCTGGTCTTACGCTCAAACACAATGACGGGAATGCCGCGGTCGTAGGCGCGGTCGATGGCCGGCGATATGGTCTGCACCTGATTGGGGGCCACGATGAGCAGGTCGATACCAGTGGCTACCAGACTGTCTATCTGCTGCACCTGGCGCTCATCGCTGTCGTAGGCAGCGGCAAAGCGCACGTCAACATCGCCGTGGATATAGGCACCCATGCGCAGTTCGGCGTTCTGCTTCTCGCGCCAGATGTCGGCCGAGCACTGCGACACGCCTATCTTGAAGCGTTTCTCGCTGGGTGTACAGGCCGCAATGGTTTCTATTAATATAATAATGTATAGTAGCTTCTTCATCGCAATCATGTCGTTTTGTCGGCACAAAAGTACGAAAAAACAGGATAAAAGCCAAATAAATCAGGGTCTTTTTATCTATAACATGGAAGACTGCCAGAGCACGGCACTGCCTTGTGCCAACGAGGCGGGCACGTCGATGAGCCGCTGGTTGCGCGAACCGCGGAAGTGGAGCGTCTCGTCGCGCTGCGACTTGATGAAGGGCCCGTCGACCAGCACGTCGATTTGTTCGAGCAGGGCGCGGTGGCGCGGATTGGTGACGAGGGCTTCGAAGGTGAAGCCCGTGTAGCACCAGATGGTCTTCTTGGTGCGCTGGCGAATGGTGCGTGCCAGTTCGGTAAAACCCTCGGGCTGATACATCGGGTCGCCGCCGGAGAAGGTGACGTCGGCATAGGGGTCGGCCTCTATGACGCGCATCACGTCTTCGGTGGTCACGGCGTGGCCGCCCTCAAAGTCCCACGACTGGGGATTGTGGCAGCCAGGACACTGATGCTGGCAGCCGGCACAATAGATAGAGGTCCGGAAGCCCGGACCATCTACCATGGTGTCTTCTATGATATCGAGAATTTTCAGCATAACGGCTTAGAACAGCTTCTGGTTGCCATCGTCGATGTGGGTGACGCGGTCGCGCAGCTCGGCGAGCTTGCCGCTGTTCCAGCGGTCGGTGGTGCCCACGAGGTAGCCCGTGATGCGCTGCAGGCGGTCGATGTTCTCGCTGCCGCAACGCGGACACCGCTTCATGTTCGGGTCGGCATTCTCGTAGCCGCAGTCCATGCAGCGGTTGCGGTTGTGGTTCACCGAGCCGTAGCCCATGTTCAGGCGGTCCATCATGTCGACCACGCTCATGATGACCTTCGGGTTGTGGGTGGCGTCGCCGTCTATTTCCACGTAGAAGATGTGGCCGCCGCGGGTCATCTCGTGGTAGGGAGCCTCGACCTCGGCCTTATGGCGTGCCGAGCACTTGTAGTAGACGGGCACGTGGTTGGAGTTGGTGTAGTAGTCGCGGTCGGTGACGCCGGGTATGGTGCCAAACTCCTTGCGGTCGCGCTTGGTGAAGCGGCCTGCCAGTCCTTCGGCGGGCGTGGCCAGCACGGAGTAGTTGTGGTGGTAGCGCTCGCAGAAGTCGTTGACGCGCTGGCGCATGTAGCCCACAATCTTCAGGCCCAGCTCCTGGGCTTCTTCGCTCTCGCCGTGGTGCTTGCCAACGAGGGCCACGAGACACTCGGCCAGTCCGATGAAGCCAATGCCGAGGGTGCCCTGGTTGATGACGCTCTCAACGGTATCGTTGGGGCCCAGCTTGTCGGCGCCTATCCAGAGGCTCTTCATGAGCAGGGGGAACTGCTTGGCATAGGCGGTCTTCTGGAACTGGAAGCGCTCGTCGAGCTGCTTGGCAGTGATTTCGAGCATGTTGTCGAGCTTGGCAAAGAACTGGCCGATGCGCTGCTCTTTGTCGTCGATGCCCATGCACTCGATGGCCAGGCGCACGATGTTGATGGTAGAGAACGAGATGTTGCCG
>CAMOTK010000085.1 GCA_946625715.1 uncultured Prevotella sp.
GTGGTTGCAGCCGCCGCCAATCTTCACGGCCTGCTTCTCGAGCATACGCATGCCGGGAGTGGTTTTGCGGGTGTCGAGCACACGGGTATTGGTGCCCTTTAGGCGCTCCACATACTTGTTGGTCATCGTGGCGATACCACTCATGCGCTGCATGATGTTGAGCATCAGACGCTCCGTCTGCAACAGAGAGCGCACCTTGCCCGAGACAATCATCGCAATGTCGCCCTTCTTCACACGGGCACCGTCTTGCATGAGCACTTCCACCTGCATGGTGGGGTCGAAACGGCGGAACACCTCTTTGGCTATCTCTACGCCAGCCAGGATACCGTCTTCCTTGATGAGTAGATGGCTCTTGCCCATTGCGTCTTCGGGTATGCAACACAGTGTGGTGTGGTCGCCATCACCAATATCTTCTGCAAACGACAGGTCAATAAGTCTGTCAACTAATTCGTCTACGCTTAACATATACTTGAGTTTTTAAAGATAGATACCAAAACCTACGCGGAGCCCGAAGCCCGAATAATCGCTGTGGCTTTTTAGGCTCTGATTGTAATACACCTCTGGTTCGAGCGTGATGGTGCGGCTGAGGAAGAAGGCATAGCCTATCTGCACCGTAGGCATCAGGTCGTCGTAAGAACCGCTGTGCTTATAGTCTGCTCCAAGACCGATGAAGAGGCCGTTCTGAAGAATATAGTAACGCACGCCGGCACCGAGCGTAATCGCATCGTCAGACTCGGCCGAGAGGTGGTCGTAGCCCACGTTGGCATTCACCATCCAGTTGTCAGTGAAGAAAAGACCGCCCTTGGCGTTGACGCCGAAATGCCACTTTTGCGTGCTGTTATAGCTGAGATTGATATTCGAGAGGCTGGCATTGGCATAGAACTTTCCGCTCTCAAACTGAGCAAATCCGCTCAATGACACCATCAGGGCCACGAGCATCATGATGAGTTTCTTTTTCATAGAGATAAAATTATAAGTCATTTTTCTGTGAATATTTACGATACCAAAGGCCGAACCACACCAACGCTACCACCAATGTGGCAACTGCTACTGCACAGGCAAATCCGCCCGAAAGATGGAAGGCCTGCTCGGAGAAGAGATAGGTGGTGCAGACGACGGTCATGAAGAGTGCTGGAATAAGGGTAATGAAATAGTTCTTCTTCTGCCAAACCAGATAAACGGTAATCGACCAGAGGGTGAACACAGCCAGTGTCTGGTTGCTCCAGCCGAACCAGCTCCAGATGACGTCAAAGCCCTCGGGGTTGGACATCTGCCACACCAACAGGGCGATAACTGCGGCAAACAACGGGATGCACACATAGAGACGCTTGCTGATTGAATGTTGGTCGAGATGAATGAAGTCGGCAATAATCAGACGGGCACTGCGCAAAGCCGTATCGCCGCTGGTGATGGGTGCGGCCACTACACCGAGGATAGCGAGAATGCTACCGAAGAGTCCGAGCCAGTTCTCGCACACCACATTAACGATGCTGGGGGCCTTACTGAGAATGGCCTCGCCGCCTTCTATTTCCATATAGCCAGGTGTAGGCGACTGGTAGAAGAAGTACATAGCTACCGTTGCCCAAATGAGGGCCACCACACCTTCGGTAATCATGGCGCCATAAAACATGGGGCGTCCCATTTTCTCACTCTTCACGCAGCGGGCCATGAGTGGCGTCTGGGTGGCGTGAAAACCACTGATAGCACCACAGGCGATGGTGATGAACAGACAAGGGAACACTGACTTGGTCGACCCAAAGGCGTCGGCAGCCATATTGCCAAGACCGGCATTCCACAGTTCTGGTACGGCTGGCATCTTCACGAAGAGCATCAACATAAGCGCCAAAGCCATGAAGAGCAGCGAGAAAGCAAAGAGCGGATAAATTTTGCCGATAATCTTGTCGATAGGCATCATTGTGGCTATCAGATAGTAGATAAAGATGACCACTATCCAGAAAGTGCTGCTCCCCAGCATACCGTCCTCACCGACGTTGCGCACAAACAGTTGCTGAAGCAGAGAAGCAGGACTATATACAAACACGGCGCCCACCATCATGAGCAGGAACACCGAGAAGACGAGCATCACTTGCTTGGGAGTGTTGCCTAAGTAGCGACCGATTATCTCCGGCAGATTGGCACCGCCGTGACGCATGCTCAGCATACCGCTCAAGTAGTCGTGAGTGGCACCAGCAAAGATACATCCCAGCACAATCCACAGATAGGCCACCGGACCGAACTTGGCACCCATGATGGCACCGAAGATAGGGCCTGTGCCCGCAATATTCAGGAACTGTATCATGAAAATCTTCCACGAAGGCAACACGACAAAGTCTACGCCATCGGCCTTCGCCACAGCTGGTGTCACACGGTCGTCGGGGCCAAACACGCGCTCAACAAAGCGTCCATAAATGAAATAGCCCAAAACAAGAGCCGCAAGGCTCAACACAAATGAAATCATCTTTTTACTAGGTTTTTGTTTGAATTTTATGTGCAAAGATAGACATTTTATTTGATATATGAAAAAAATATCCTAACTTTGCACGCAAATTTATCAAAAAAGAGCAAATTGAAAGCAATATTTAAACTTTTCATCCTCTTATTTGCATTGACCACTACGGCTCGTGCAGAAAAAAGCCCCAAATATGAAGTAAGAGCCGTATGGCTCACCACCATCGGCGGCATCGACTGGCCGCACAGCTATTCGGCTGAAGCACAGAAACAGGAGCTCGGCCACATTTTAGACCAACTGAAAGCGGCCAACGTGAACACTATCTTGGTGCAAGCTCGTGTACGCGGCACCACCATCTATCCTTCGGCTATGGAGCCGTGGGACGGCTGCATCACTGGCACACCCGGACGCTCGCCTGGCTACGACCCCTTGCAGTTGGTCATCGACGAAAGTCATCGTCGCGGAATGGAGTGTCACGCTTGGATAGTGACCATTCCTGTGGGCAAATGGAATAAGATTGGCTGTCAACAGCTGCGCCGCAAGTATCCAAAGCTCATCAAAAAGATTGGCGACGAGGGCTATATGGACCCCGAAAACGTGCTGACGGCCGACTATCTGGCACGTATCTGCACTGAGGTGACGCGTCGCTATGACGTTGACGGCATACACCTCGACTACATCCGATATCCTGAGAAGTGGCGACTGAAAGTTTCGCGACAGCAAGGACGCGAGCACATCACCCGCATCGTACGCACCATCCATCAAGCAGTGAAACAGGAAAAACCTTGGGTGAAGCTGTCGTGCTCACCCATCGGAAAGCATGACGACCTTGTGCGCTACAGTTCGCACGGTTGGAATGCCCGCACCACCGTGTGCCAGGATGCTCAGGCGTGGATGCGCGACGGACTGATGGACATGCTTTTCCCCATGATGTACTTTCAAGGCAACAACTTCTTCCCCTTCGCCCTTGACTGGCAGGAGCACAGCTATGGGCGAATCGTCGTGCCGGGCTTGGGCATATATATGCTGCATCCGCACGAGAAGAACTGGCCACTCGAAGTGGTGGAGCGCGAGATGCAGGTGACCAGACAGTACGGCTTGGGGCACTGCTACTTCCGTTCGAAGTTCCTCACTGACAACGTGAAGGGTGTCTACGACTTCGCCTGCCGCTTCGATTGCGACCCCTCGCTGGTGCCCCCGATGACATGGGCTTGCACCACCCCACCCTCTGCACCAAAGGCCCTACAGCTAAAAGGCAACCGCCTATCGTGGCAAGCAGCCGATGACTTCTCCGGCGGCGATTACCTCTTATATAATATTTACGCCTCGCGCACGTTCCCAGTAGACATTAGCGACCCAGCCAATCTCGTGGCCACACGCCTCAGAGCCACCAGCGCCACCGTGATGCCATCGGGCTACTATTATGCCGTGACCGCACAGAACCGCTATGGTTTGGAAGGTCCTGCCGCCACCTTTGGCGACGCTCCCAACACGCACTCCGAGGTGAAGAAATCTGCCATGAAGCTCTATCGCACTGCGCTTGTCCCGCTACCAAAGAAACCAGTGACGCTCGACGCCGAGTACCTCATTATAGAGAATCTACACGGCCAGCAGATGGGCGTTTTCCCTTGGCGCGGACGTCACCTTAACCTGAGTGCTTTGCCCGACGGTATCTACCGTTTCCGCTCGCTTGGCCGCAAGGGACGCACCCACATTGTGGGCACCTTCGCGCTACGCAAATCTAAAAAACTGCATTAAAAACTTAACCTTTCGCTTTGGCGTCTCCGATATTTTTTATATCTTTGCAGCCCAAACGAACTAAACATTAAACGACAAGGATATGACAACAAAAAAACTGAAGAAGGTATTGGTACTGGGTTCCGGAGCTCTGAAAATCGGACAGGCCGGCGAGTTTGACTATTCTGGTTCGCAGGCACTCAAAGCCCTGCGCGAGGAAGGCATCAAGTCGGTGCTGGTAAATCCCAACATTGCTACCATTCAGACCTCGGAAGGCATTGCCGACAAAGTGTACTTCCAGCCCGTTACCCCCTACTTCGTCACCGAAATCATCAAAAAGGAGCGCCCCGACGGCATTCTGTTGGCCTTTGGCGGACAGACGGCCCTAAACTGTGGCACCGAGCTCTACCTGAACGGCACGCTGAGCGAATACAATGTGCAGGTGCTGGGCACGAGCGTAGAAGCCATCATGAACACCGAGGACCGCGACCTCTTTGTGAAGAAGCTCGACGAGATTGAGCTGAAGACGCCCGTAAGCCACGCTGTAGAGAACATGGACGACGCACTGAAGGCTGCCCGCGAGATTGGATTCCCTATCATGATTCGTTCGGCCTACGCTTTGGGCGGTTTGGGCTCGGGCATCTGTCCAGATGAGAAAGCCTTCACTGAACTGGCCGAGAGCGCTTTCACCTTTGCGCCACAAATCCTTGTCGAAGAGAGCCTGAAGGGCTGGAAAGAGATTGAGTTCGAGTGCATCCGCGACGCCAACGACCACTGCTTCACAGTGGCCTCGATGGAGAATTTCGACCCACTGGGCATCCATACCGGCGAGTCGATTGTGGTGGCACCCACCTGTTCGCTTCGCGAGGAGCAGGTGAAGATGCTGCAGGACATTACCATCCGTTGCGTGCGCCATCTGAACATCGTGGGCGAGTGCAACATCCAGTTTGCTTTCAACGCCGTGACCAACGACTACCGCATCATTGAAATTAACGCCCGCTTGAGCCGAAGCAGCGCATTAGCCTCAAAGGCAACGGGTTATCCCCTCGCTTTCGTAGCCGCCAAGATTGCTCTCGGCTATACACTCGACCAGATAGGCGAGATGGGCACAACATCAAGTGCCTATGCGGCTCCGCAGCTCGACTACATGATTTGCAAGATACCCCGTTGGGACCTCACGAAGTTTGCTGGCGTCAGCCGTCTGATTGGTTCGAGCATGAAGTCGGTGGGCGAGATTATGTCTATCGGCCGTTCGTTCGAAGAAATGATTCAGAAAGGTTTGCGCATGATTGGTCAGGGCATGCACGGTTTCGTGGGCAACGACCACACGCGCTTCGAGAATCTCGACTACGAGCTACAGAACCCCACCGACCTGCGCATCTTCGCGATTGCTCAGGCACTGGAAGAGGGCTACACCGTGGAGCGCATTGAAGAGCTGACGAAGATTGACATTTGGTTCCTGGAGCGTCTGAAGCACATCGTAGACCTGAAGCACGAGCTGCAGAAGTACGACCGTCTGGAAGACCTGCCCGACGATTTCCTGCTCGAAGTGAAGCGCTGCGGCTTCAGCGACTTCCAGATTGCCCGCTTCGTGCTGAAGCCCCAGAACGGCAATATGGAGAAGGAGAATCTGGCCGTGCGCCGCTATCGCAAGCAGCGCGGCATACTGCCCTCGGTGAAGCGTATTCCCACGGTGGCCAGCGAGCATCCCGAATTGACCAACTACCTCTACTTCACCTACACCCATGTGCCCGCCTTCGGCGATGCTCAGGGCGAGCAGTACCAACCTTCACACGACATCAACTACTACCAGAACGACAAGTCGGTGGTAGTGCTCGGCTCGGGTGCTTACCGCATCGGCTCGAGCGTTGAGTTCGACTGGTGCTCGGTGAACGCCATTCAGACGGCACGCAAGTTGGGCTACAAGTCCATCATGATAAACTACAACCCCGAGACCGTGTCGACCGACTACGACATGTGCGACCGCCTCTACTTCGACGAGCTGTCGCTCGAGCGTGTACTCGACGTCATTGACCTTGAGTCGCCCCGCGGCGTCATAGTCAGCGTGGGTGGCCAGATACCCAACAACCTCGCGATGAAGCTTCACCGTCAAGGTGTGCCCGTGCTTGGCACAAGCCCCGTCGACATCGACCGCGCAGAGAACCGCGACAAGTTCTCAGCCATGCTCGACAAGCTGGGCATCGACCAACCGGCTTGGCGTGCGCTGACGTCGTTCGACGACATCAAGGAATTCGTCGGCGAGGTGGGTTATCCTGTGCTTGTGCGCCCCAGCTACGTACTCTCAGGTGCAGCTATGAACGTGTGCTACGACGACGAGGAGCTACACCGCTTCCTCAACATGGCCACCGAGGTATCGAAGGAGTTCCCCGTGGTGGTGTCGCAGTTCATGCAGGAGACCAAAGAGATTGAGTTCGACGCTGTGGCCGACAAGGGCGAGGTGATTGAGTATGCCATCTCCGAGCACATTGAGTATGCCGGTGTACACTCGGGCGACGCCACCATGGTGTTCCCCGCCCAGCACATCTACTACTCCACCATCCGCCAAATCAAGCACATTTCGCGCAAGATTGCGCAGGAGCTGAACATCAGCGGCCCGTTCAACATACAGTTTCTGGCCAAGAATCGCGAGGTGAAGGTCATCGAGTGTAACCTCCGTGCCTCGCGCTCGTTCCCCTTTGTAAGCAAAATCCTGAAGCGCAACTTCATTGAGACGGCCACGAAGATAATGCTCGACGCACCCTACGAGCGTCCCGACAAGAGCGAGTTCGACATCGACCGCATCGGCGTGAAGGCCAGCCAGTTCTCGTTTGCACGCCTGCAAAATGCCGACCCCGTGCTGGGCGTCGACATGAGCTCAACGGGCGAAGTTGGCTGTCTGGGCGACGACTTGAACGAGGCTCTGCTCAACGCCCTCATTGCTACGGGCTACAAGTTGCCTAAGAAGTCGGTGCTCATCTCTTCAGGTGCCGCCAAAGGCAAGGTGAGCCTCTTGGAGCCTGCCCGCGAGCTGGTGAAGAAAGGCTACGAGGTGTATGCTACCGGCGGCACAGCACGTTTCTTCAATGAGAACGGCGTGAAGGCAACGCCTGTTGCTTGGCCCGACGAAGACGGCGAGAACAAGGTGATGGACATGATAGCCGACCACCGCTTCGACCTGATTATCAACGTGCCGAAGAACCACACCAAACGCGAGCTGACCAACGGCTACCGCATACGCCGCGGTGCCATTGACCACAACATTCCGCTGATGACAAACGTGCGCCTGGCTAAGGCCTTCATCGAAGCCTTCACAGCCAAGCGCATGGAAGATATACAGATTAAGTCGTGGCAGGAGTACGACGCCTAATCGCGATCGTCGAGTACGTGGTATTTCCTGCGCACGTAGTCTTGTTTTTCAAAGTCCAACTCTGTCGAGGCAGCCATTTCGCGGGCTGCCTCGCATTGTATCAGGGCGTCACCCTTCGAGTCGGCAACTAGGCTCTCACCCACGTAGCGGCACATGGGGTCGGTGCCTACTCGATTGACGCCCAAGAGATAGCACTGATTCTCAATAGCCCTTGCTCGGCAAAGCACACGGAAGGCTTGCTGCCGCGTGTCGGGCCAGTTGGCCACAACAATGATAGCATCGTACTCGCCCGCCCTTCCGTAGCGTGCCCACAGGGGGAAGCGCAGGTCGTAGCACACCAGCAGCAGGAAACGGCGCCCCTGCCACGTGGCCACCACTGGCTTGTCGCCAGCCACAAACGTGCGGTCTTCATGGCCATAGCCGAAAAGGTGGTGTTTGTCGTAATGCCATTCCTGCTCGGGCGTCACAAAGTAGTGGCGGTTGCGGCGGGTGCCGTCGGCGAGCCTCACAGCCAAGCTGCCACAAAGGGCACAGCCGCGTTCGCGTGCCGTGCGGCGCATCCATGCAAGGGCGAGCGAG
>CAMOTK010000086.1 GCA_946625715.1 uncultured Prevotella sp.
TCACAGCAATGCAGATGGTCTCCAGGAGTTTCTCGGTGAACGACATCATCCAGTTGTAGTCCTTATACTGCACATAGAGCTCCATGCAAGTGAACTCCGGGTTGTGGTTGCGGTCCATGCCTTCGTTGCGGAAATTCTTGCCGATTTCGTAGACGCCCTCGAAGCCGCCCACGATGAGTCGCTTCAGATAGAGCTCGGTGGCAATGCGCATGTACATGTCCTGGTTGAGGGCATTGAAGTGGGTCATGAACGGACGGGCCGAAGCGCCGCCGGCAATCATCTGCAGCGTAGGCGTTTCCACCTCTGTGTAGCCAGCCTCGTCGAGCACGCGGCGCAGGGTGCGGATGACGGTGGCGCGCTGCAGGAACGTGTCTTTCACGCCTTCGTTGACCACGAGGTCAACGTAGCGCTGACGGTAGCGCAGTTCGGGGTCGTCGAACTTATCGTAGGCCACACCGTCCTTGTACTTCACGATGGGCAGCGGCTTGAGGCTCTTCGACAGCAGCGTCAGTTCCTGGGCGTGTACGGAGATTTCGCCCGTCTGCGTGCGGAACACGAAACCTTTCACGCCGATGAAGTCGCCAATGTCGAGCAGGCGCTTGAATACCTTATTATATATATCCTTGTCTTCGCCCGGGCAGAGGTCGTCGCGCGAGATGTACACCTGTATGCGCCCCTTCGAGTCTTGCAGTTCGGCAAAGCTGGCTTTTCCCATCACGCGCCGGCTCATCATACGGCCGGCGATGCACACCTGGCGTGGCTCGTCCTCGTCGCGGAAACTGTCGCGTATCTCTGTCGAGAAGGCATTGGTGGGATACTCTGCTGCAGGATAGGGATCTATGCCCATCTGGCGCAGTTCGTCAAGCGACTGCCGACGAAGAATTTCTTGTTCACTGAGTTCTAAAACGTTCATGTTCTATTAAAAAAATATCTTTTTAGGCTGCAAAGATACGAATAATAAGCCGAATAAACGAACAATTTGAGAAGATTAACGCACAAATTCTTGGTGATTAAGAAAAAAATCGCTACATTTGCCCACACAAACAAATCTTAAATAGCTAAAACGACTATTGACAACATGAGCTACCAAAGTATCAAAACCAGAGTAATTGGCGTCGACATCAAGAAGGATATTACCACCTATGCTGTTGTCGACATTAGAGGAACCATCATTGCAAAAGAGCAATTCCAGACCACCGACCACCCTGACATTTCCGATTTTGTATCTGAACTCAGCAACCGAATCGTAAGCATTTCCGAAGCCAATGGCGGCTACGACAACATTCGCTCGTTAGGCATCAGCGTCAATAGCGGCAACAACTATACAGGATGTATTGAGAACGCGGCCAACATGCCGTGGAAAGGCGTGGTGCCGCTGGCCGCCATGCTGCGCGACAGGCTTGGCATGGCCGTGGCTTTGAGCAACAACGCCCACGTGTCGGCCTTGGGCGAGTTTGTGTTTGGCTCTGCCCACGGCATGAAGAACTTCATTGTCGTGACGCTGGGCAGCGGCATGGGCAGCTGCTTCTTCTCACGAGGCAAGGCCCATTTGGGCGCCGACGGCTTTGCTGGCGAGATAGGCCACACCAAGGTTGCCGACAACGGCCGCCTGTGCGGCTGCGGCCACCACGGTTGCCTGGAGACCTATTGCTCTGCCCGAGGCATTGAGGCAACGGCCCACGAGCTGATTAGCACCACCGACCTGCCCTCGAAACTGCGCGAGAAGAGCGACTTTGTGCTGAACGACATCATCGACTGCTGCAAGGCCGACGACCCGCTGGCTGTGGAAACGATGAAACGCACGGGAAAGATGCTGGGACTGGGCATTGCCAACTACGCCTCAATCATCAATCCCGAGGCCGTCATCTTCACCGGTCGCGTGGCCAAAGCAGGCGACTATCTCTTCGAACCTGCCTATGAATCTTTCGAGCAGCGCGTCTACAAGAACCTCAAAGGGCGCACCAAGTTTCTGCAGTCTATTCTCGACAACCAGGAGCGCGACGTCTTAGGCGCCAGCGTTCTGGCTTGGGGCATCAAGGAATACTCTCTTTTCAAATAAAACCATTATGCTCAACAACAATATCAAATCGAAAGTCATTGGCGTCGACATCAGCAGCGAGCGCACCCGCTATGCCGTTGTCGACGTGCGTGGCAACATCTACGACAGCGACTCCTTCAACACGAACGACTATCCCGACGCTCATACCTTCAGCGCAGTGCTCAGCGAGAAGATTATGCAGATGATGGAAAAGAACGGCGGCATCGAGACGTTCCACGGCGTAGGCGTCAGCACGCCCAGCGGCAACCACCTGACGGGCTGCATTGAGAACGCGCCCAACCTGCCGTGGAAAGGCCATGTGCCCATGGCCGCACTGCTGCGCGACAGACTGGGCGTAGCCGTCACCATTGGCAACGACGCCCATATTGCTGCCCTCAGCGAGCGTGTCTACGGCAACGGCCGCGGCAAGCGCAATCTGCTCTGCATAAAGATAGGCAGCGGACTTGGCAGTTGCTTCTTCTCTAACGGCCGGGAGCACGTGGGCAGCAGGGGCTTTGCCGGCGAGTTCGGCCACATCTGCTATCAAGAGAACGGCCGTCTGTGCGGCTGCGGAAGCAGAGGCTGTCTGGAAGCCTACGTGGCCCACAAGGGCATTATCAAGACGGCCGAGGAAGTCTTGGCCGAAAGCAGCGAGCCGTCGCTCATGCGGTCGCTGAACGAACTGACGCCGGTCACCATCTGCGAGTGTTGCAACAAGGGCGACAAGCTGGCCATCGAGGTTTTCCGCCGCACCGGCCATGCGTTAGGCTATGGTCTGGCCATCTATGCAACGATTATCGACCCAGAGGTTATCGTCCTCACCGGCGGCATCACCAATGCCGGCAAGTGGCTGCTCGAACCGACCAACGAGGCGTTTGAAGCCCACGTCTTCGGCAATCTGAAAGGCAAGGTAAAGATTATGCTCTCCAGCATCAAAGATGAAGAGCGCGACGTGCTCGGTGCCAGCGCACTGGCTTGGCACGAGCCTGAATATTCACTTTTTAAGTAATGAACGTAGACAGCATTAACCAAATCATCAACGAAAAGCCTAATCTCAGCACCGTCCTCGGGATGGAGTTCATCTCCACGCCCGAGGACGATACATGTATGGCCCGCATGAAGGTCGACGAGCGCAATCGCCAGCCCTTCGGCTTCCTCAGCGGCGGCGCCTCACTGGCCTTGGCCGAAAATGTGGCCGGCGTGGGCAGCTCCTCGCTTTGTCCGGGCTGCGCCTGCGTGGGCATCGAGGTAAGCGGCAGCCACGTGAAAGCCGTCAGCGAGGGCGACACCGTGACCGCCTTTGCCCGTCTGGCCAACAAGGGCACCACGCTCCACGTGTGGCATGTTGAGATTAAGAACTCGGCGGGCGAGCTCATCTCCACCGTCCGCGTCACCAACTATGTGATTAAGCACAAATGAACGGCTTTGCACTTTTCCGACTACCTTATCAGCAAACGTGCACCTGGCTGGAAGGGCCGGTGCAGGAGTTTCTCTCGTGTGCCGAACTCAACGGGCAGAGCGGCTTTGTGGTGGCACCGTTTCAGGTGGCTACCGACCAGCCCATCCTGCTCATTCACCCCGAAGAGAGTCAGCAATTAAGCACCGAAAAGCCCGCTTTTTGGACCGATGAACCATTTTGCCTACATTTGTCTACTCCCGATAGACAAGTATTAAGAAATGATTCGGACCAGGGCATTTCGGCCAATCGTTCCTATTATCATATAGACTTTGCCAACTTCCATGCCCAACTGCAGTCGGGCGAGTTTCAGAAGATTGTGCTGGCCCGCTGCTCCGAAGAACCGAAGGCCGACGATGTGTCGCCTTTCGAACTCTTCCAACGGGCCTGCCAGAACTATCCGCGCCTGTTTATTGCACTGGTCTTCACGCCGCAGAGCGGACTGTGGCTCACGGCCACGCCCGAGATTCTGCTCGAAGGCCAAGGCCACACGTGGAAAACCATTGCCCTGGCCGGCACCATGAAGCTCACCGAGGAAGAGGCGCAGCAAGACGTGCCCGCCGTCAGCTGGAGCATCAAGAACATTCAGGAGCAGCGCTTCGTGGCTACCTATATCACCGAGTGTCTGGAGCAGTTCACGAACGACTTCTCCGAAGAAGGGCCCTACACCGCACGCGCCGCCAACCTGGTACACCTGCGCAGCGACTTCCACTTCACCCTCGATTCCAACGAGCGCATCGGCAATCTGCTGGCCACGCTCCACCCCACCCCGGCCGTTTGTGGCCTGCCCAAGCGACAAACCTACCAGTTCATCACCCGCAACGAGCACACGCCGCGCCGCTACTACAGTGGTTTCATGGGCATGCTCCAACCCACGGGCGACACCCATCTCTACGTGTCGCTGCGCTGCATGGAGATAGGCCCGTCGGCCTACAGGCTCTATGCCGGCGGCGGACTGCTGAAAGACAGTGTGGAAGAGCAGGAATGGCAGGAAACAGAAGCGAAACTTGAAACCATGAGACGATGTATAGCAACAAGGAAAACATCAACATTCTGACCGACCTGCTGGTGCAGTTTGGCGTGCATCATGCTGTCGTTTGTCCGGGCAGCCGCAATGCGCCCATCGTTCACAACCTCAGCGAGCACCCCGACGTGCAGTGCTACCCCGTGACCGACGAGCGGTCGGCCGGCTTCTTTGCCATCGGCATAGCGCAGGCCACTGCCCAGCCCGTGGTCGTATGCGTCACCAGCGGCTCGGCTCTGCTCAACGTGGCACCGGCGGTGGCCGAAGCCCACTACCAGCATCTGCCGCTCATCGTCGTTTCGGCCGACCGGCCGCAGGCGTGGATTGGGCAGCTCGACGGCCAGACGCTTCCGCAGCCCGACGCCTTCGGCTGTTTCGTGGCCAAGAGCGTGTCGCTGCCCGAGGTGCACGACGACGAGGAGCGGTGGTACTGCAACCGGCTGGTCAACGACGTGCTGCTCGAGACCGAACGGCCGTGGCATCCTTGTGTGCACATCAACGTGCCTATCAGCGAACCACTGTTCACTTTCGACACCCCACAGCTGCCCCGCCAGCGGCGCATAGTCCGCACCGCGCCCGCAACCGACCACTCTTCGCTCTGCCAGCCTTTCCTCGAAGCATTCCTGCAGGCCAAGCGCCCCATGATTGTCTTCGGACAGGTGAGCGCCCACGACTTTGGCGGCGACGGTCTCGACCATCTGTTCAGCCACGTCATCGTGCTCCACGAGGCGCTGGCACCCTTCCCCAGCGTCAGCCATTTCGACGAGGTGCTCTACAGCTGCAACGACGAGCAGCTGCAGCCCGACTTCGTGGTCTACGTGGGCAACACGATTGTGAGCAAGCGGCTGAGGAAGTTCCTGCGCGGCATCAGCGGCTTGCAGGTGTGGCACGTCACGCCGTCGGGCCGCGTCGAGGACCCGACGATGCAGCTACAAGGCATCGTCGAGAGCGACGCCGAGTTCTTCCTGCAGGCGCTGAACGACAGGCTGATGCACCGCAAGCTCAGTCAAGAAGCCGCAGACTTCCGACGCCTGTGGCTGAAGGTGCTGAAAGCAGCTGACCAAAAGGCGCAGCGCTACGTGCCGGCCTACTCGCAGATGGCCGCCGTGAGCTACTTTGAAGAGCGCATTTCGGCCCTCGCGCCGGCGCCGAGCGGCATCCACTACGCCAACTCGTCGGCCATTCGGCTGGCCAACATCTACGCCCGCCACTACGTGTGGTGCAACCGCGGCGTCAACGGCATCGAGGGGTCGCTCTCTACGGCCGCAGGCTTTTCGGCCGTAAGCAGCGGGCGGGTGTTCTGCGTCGTGGGCGACCTCAGCTTCTTCTACGACCAGAATGCACTGTGGAACCAGAACCTCAGGGGCAATCTGCGCATCTTATTATTAAATAATGGTAAGGGGGGAATCTTCGACATGCTGCCAGGACTGGAGCAGAGCCCGGCACGCGACCGCCTGGTGGCCGGACAGCACCAGACCACGGCCGAAGGCATCTGCCAGCAGAACGACGTCTACTACCAGCAGGCCACCGACGAAGCGAGCATGAGGCGCGGCATCGACCTCTTGCTCTCAGAGGACTTCTCGCGCCCCATGCTCCTCGAAGTCTTGACCGATGCGGCCACCGATGCGGCCGTCTTCAAGACCTACCTCCGTTAGTATTTGAAGCTCGAACCGCCTACGAACTCACGCATAATCGACGTGGGCGGTATCTCTTTGTCGCTAACGGGTATGAAGTAATGGATGAATTTCAGCAGTCTGTGGGCCTCGGCATACTCCGGACAGTTCTTCGGCACCGAGGTCAGGATGATTTCGGCGTGCGTGCGCAGCACGGCAAACTCGATGTTGAGGGCCGAGTTGAACATCACGTCGGCCGTTTCCTGGAAGGGGAAAATCCATTTGTCCTCGGCTTCGCACACGTTTTTCCACTGCGCAATGGTCTGGCGAGCCGTGAAGGCGCCCTTGTTGTAGTCGCGAATGATGCGACGCAGCAGGCGGTTGTCGCGCACGGGAATCCAGTTGTGGTCGTCGAGCGAGATGCTCGTCAGGGCCGAGATGTAGATTTTAAACTTCGCACTGTCTGCAATCTCCTGCGTGAGCAGCGGGTTCAGCGCGTGTATGCCTTCGATGATGAGCACACTGTCGTTGGAGAGTTTCAGCTTCTTGCCATTCCACTCGCGCTTGCCCGTCACGAAGTTGTACTCGGGAATCTCCACGCGCTCGCCTTTCATGAGGCGCGTCAGATGTTCTTCCAGCAGATGGTAGTCCACGGTCTCAATGTTGTCGAAGTCGTAGTCGCCGTTGGGCAGCTTGGGCGTGTCTACACGGTTCACGAAGTAGTCGTCGGTAGAGAACGACAGCGGGCGCAGGCCGCAGGCCAGCAGCTGGATGCTCAGACGCTTGCAGAAGGTGGTCTTGCCCGACGACGACGGGCCGGTGATGAGCACCAGCCTGACGGGGTCTTTCTCCTGATGGAAGCGGCGGTCTATCTCTTCGGCTATCTGCACAATCTTCTTCTCCTGCAACGCCTCGCTCACTTGTATAAGCTCCGAGGCGTGGCCCTTCAGCACGGCCTTGTTCACGTCGCCGGCATTCGACAGGCGCATGATGATGTCCCAGCGGGTCTTTTCGGCAAACATGCTGTAGGTCTTGGGCATGTCGACCTTCTCGGCCAGCACCGTGGGGTTGTTCCAGTCGGGCACGCGCAGCAGCATGCCGTCGTGGTAGGGCTCCAGCCCCCAAACGGTGAGGTAGCCGGCCGACGGCACCAACGGACCATAGTAGTAGTCGACGGTGTCGCCCAAGGTGTAGTAGTCGGTGTAGACATGACCGCTGGTTTCCAGCAGCTTCACCTTGTCCATGAAGCCCCGTTCGGCAAACACGCGAATGGCCTCTTCGTTGGTGGCCTCGTGGCGGCGGAAGGGCAGGTCGCTGTTGATGATTTCCTGCATGCGCTGGCTGATTTGCGTCACATCGCCCTCTGCCAGCGGTTCGAAGTTCTTTTTCTTGAAGTTGCAATAGTATCCGCGCGAGATGCTATGCTCTATGAACAGCTTCGAGCCGGGGAACACATCCTGCGTGGCCTTGTAGAGCACAAAGCAGAGCGAGCGCACGTAGACCCGATGGCCACTGCCCTCGCGGGCGTCGAGAAACTCTACGTCGCGGTTCTGATAGAGCCGGAACTTCAGTCCCTGCGACGCGTTGTTGACTTTTGCCGACACAACAGGATAGTCGAAGTGGAGGTCGTCGGCAAACTCCTGGTAGACGTCTAAGAGCGACGTCCCTTCGGGGAACGATTTCGTCACGCCCGTATTCTTACAGCGAATTTGTAGCATAGCAACATGTATTATTATTTAGGTGCAAAGATACAACAATTTCCTGATATTCTCATGGTTTCGGCATTTTTTTCGCGGCGTGGAATTATGCTTCTTTTACGGAGAAAATAAGTTGGAACGCGGTGGTTTGTAAAGAAAAAGTGCCAAAATTTAACACTTCCGGACCGAGCATTCTAGAAAAGTAAAAGTGGCACTT
>CAMOTK010000087.1 GCA_946625715.1 uncultured Prevotella sp.
GATTTTCTTTGCAAAGATACTACATTTTTTGGATTTACAAATCGACAAAGCCATTTTTTGCTTTAAAAGGGCTGTTTATAGCTTTAAAACGAGAACTGGAAGGTGACGACAAGGGGCAGATGGTCGCTGAAGCCGGGCTGATACTTGTAGCCGTGGTAGGTGCGACGGGGACGGAGACCACCATAGCGGTCGTCGGGCTCGAGCAGGAAGGGAGCATCGTTGATGCGCGAGGAACGCAGATGGTCGGCCAGGGCGCCGCTGATGAGCACATGGTCGATGTGCTCCCACGCACCCTCATAGTAATAGGTGCCACGCGCACCATGACTGCCCGTGGCTTCAGCCGTTACGTTGCGCAGACCGCTGTCGGCCAGCAGCTGCATGGCCGGACGGTCGGGGCCGTCGTTGAAGTCGCCCGCCATGATAATCTTCGGATTGGGATGCTCGGCACGCAACGTTTCTACGAACTCTGTCAGCCGTTTGGCCACCTGCAAGCGATAGGGGCGCGTGGTGCGCTCGCCACCAAAGCGGCTGGGCGCATGAACGACGAAGACGTGGAGTGTGTCGCCCGTAGCCAAGCGGCCCTGCACATAGAGGATGTCGCGTGTGGGGCGCATGCCCTTCACAAGGGGCACGCCGATAGTTTCGTAACAGATGGGGGCAAAGGTGAGGGGCGAATAGAGCAGAGCCACGTCGATGCCACGCTCGTCGGGCGACTCGGTCATGAGATACTCGTAGCCGGCATTGCGCAGCAGCGAACGGCGGGTCAGGTCGCGCAGGGTCGAGTCGTTCTCTACTTCGCAGAGCGCAATGAGGTCGGGGATAGCTGTGTAGGCGCTGTCGGCAGAACAGGCGAGCAGCGTCTGCCCCACATGGTTCACCTTGCGCCAATAGCGCGCCGACGACCAGTGGCGGCCGGCATCGGGCAGGTATTCGGTGTCTTGCTTACCCGCATCGTGCAGACAGTCGAAAAGGTTCTCGCAGTTAAGTTCTACAAAGGTCAGCCGCTGTACGAATTCAGCGTGCAGGCAGAGGATAAAAGAAAGATTGAAGATTAGGAGTGAACAGCAGAAAAGGCGTTTCATCGTAATCTTCAATCTTTCGGTTTTAGACGGTTAAAAGCTTTATTTCGTGACGCGCTCCAGCCACTTCACCATACCAAACATGACGCCCATGGAGATGAGGCAGACGATGAGGAACACCGTCCAGCACACCCAGATGGGATACTCGTTGTAGATGAGCGGACCAATCCAGAGCAGACCGTTGCCCACAGCCGTAGCACCCAGCCACAAGCCCTGGCAGAGGCCCTGCAGATGCTTAGGAGCTACCTTCGACACGAACGAGAGGCCCAGCGGCGAGATGAACAGCTCGGCCATCGTGAGGAAGAAGTAGGTGACGATGAGCACCCAAGGACCAGCCTTCAGACCTTCCTTGGCCGAGTCGGCCATTGCCGTGAAGTCGTTGGCCGAGGGATAGCCCTGTGTGGCCGAGTAGACGGCGAGGAAGAGATAGGCCACGCCGGCGATGCCCATGCCGTAGGCAATCTTTCGGGGCGTAGAGATGGCCTTGCCCTTAGCGGTGAGCATGGCGAAGAACCACATGATGACGGGCGTCAGGACGATGACGAAGAACGGATTGACGGCCTGCCATATTTCGGGAGCGATAGACTCGGTGCTCACGAAGTCGCGGGCGAAGAACGAGAGCGACTGTCCGTTCTGGTGGAACGAGAACCAGAAGAACACGGCGATGCCGAGCACGGCAAACAGGGCATACATGCGCTGCTTGATTTCCTTGGCCATCGACTGCTTCTCCTCTTCGGTATAGTCTTCGCTGACCACAGCTTCCTTCTTGCCCGGTGTGGGGAAGAGGTGCTTGGAGCAGAGGAAGATGACGAGCGAGATGAGCATCGTCAGCACAGAGGCGATGAACGAATAGTGGATGCCGGTGTTGAAGATGTCGAGATACTGCGTGCAGAAGGCCGAGAGGTCGGCTGTGTTGCCGCCCACCTTCGCCACCAGTTCGTTGAGGTTCTGCATGTTGCTCTCGGAGATGTTGCCCGAGATGTACTCATGGCAGAGCTTCGGCAGGGCGGCATTGTAGGCCAGTCCGTGGGCATTGAGCCACCAGCTGCGCAGCAGCGGTGCTACAAACGGCGCCACGAGTGCGCCCACGTTGATGAACACATAGAAAATCTGGAAACCGGCGTCGCGCTGGCCCTGTGCCCACTTCAGGCGCTCGGGACCTTCCTTGGCGGCATCGGCCTCGAAGTTGTCATACATCTGTCCGACGATGGCCTGCAGGTTGCCCTTGAACAGACCGTTGCCGCAGGCAATCATGACCAGGGCGAAGACGGTGAAGGGCAGCAGCCACGACGTGTTGTCGGGTGTGGCCAGGATGGGAATGGAGAGCAGCACATAGCCGCCGGCCATGATGACGAGACCCCAGGCGATGGTGGCCTTATAGTTCTGCGTGCGGTCGGCAATGACACCGCCCACGAGGCTCAACACATAGATGGCCGTGAGGAACATGGCGGCAATGAAGCCGCTCTCGCCGTCGGAGAGTCCGAACTTGGAACAGAGGAACAGGGCCAGCACGGCATTCATGATGTAGTAGCCGAAGCGCTCGCCCATGTTGCTGAGGGCTGCAAGGAGTAGTCCTTTGGGATGATTTTTAAACATAGTTATTTAATTTTAGGGTTATTAGTCTTGAGAATGTCGAAGAGATAGGTCAGGCGCAGCATCACGCTCATGAAGTCGGAGCGCGCAAACTCGTCGCTCTTGCTGTTGCCGTACATGTCGCCCAAACCGTAGTAGAAGCGGGCATCGAAGAGCAGATGGCCCATCTTGGGCTGCGAGAACTCCAGTCCGATGCCGGCCACGATGCCGTAGTCCACCTTATTCTTTATAGCCATGACGTCCATGTTGGCCGCCTGCATCGTCGTCGACGAGCGCTGGCTGAGGTTGAACTTGTTGCGCTCGAAGTTGCTCTTCGACGTGTCGCCTAAGTAGAAGCCCACCTGCGGGCCGGCCTGGAAGAAGAACTGGAAGCCGCGACGCTCGCGCCCCCACCCTAACCTGGCGAAGACGGGCACCTGCAGATAGCTGACGGTGCGCTGAAACTGCTGCGGCACGCCGCTCTCGTTGAGCAGCGGCTGGTCGTTGTTGTCGACGAGCTTCTCCTTCCATCCCATCTGGGCGTAGTTCACCTCGCCCACGATGGCGCAGATGCTGCTGAAGTACTTCTCACTGGTATAGCGCACGGTGAGACCGCCAAACATGCCGCCATGCAGACGCTGCGAAACCTTCGGCACGAAACCAACGCGCGTGAGCACATAGCCGGCACCGCCGCCGATGGCCAGTTCGCTGCGGTGGTCGCCCACCTGTGCGTTTGCCGTCAGGCTGAAGAGCAGGGCTATCAGTGCGAGTGTCTTTCTCATAGTCGTGGGGGCTCAGAACTTGACCGTCTCGATGCGGTGGTCGGGTGTGTAGTGCACAAACATCACGAAGCGGTTTTGCGAACCGCCATTGGCAATGCGCTCGAACTGCAGGGGCGTCTGCACGGGCTGATAGCCGAACATGCCGGCCGCGCCATTGAACGTCTTGCCGTACTTATGCAGACCGCGCAGGAAGAACACAGCATGGTCGAAGCCCGTGAGCGCGAAGCGCGGGATGACGGGCTGCATGTCGACGTGGAAGTGCTGACGATAGAGTCGCTGCAGGCGGTTGGTGAGCGGCGAGAACTGGTTGGTGTAGAACGGTGTGGGAATGTAGGTGCTGAACTTATAGAGGTTCTCCAGATGGGCGTTGGTGTAGAGCAGCCAGTCGGTGTAGCCAAACACCGTTATCTGCATGTTGGGATTGGTGTTCTTCAGGCCGTTGAGCTTGGCAAAGGTCACGCCCAGCTCTTTCGAGCGCCCGGTGTTGAGCACCACCACATTGTTTTTTGTTGCAGAGAATGCCTTCTGAAACTGCTCTTCCGACGTTTTCTGACTGGTCAGATTGTATTCGGTGCCTTGCGTTTCGAGTGCACGGCGCAAGCTGGCCGTGAAGGGGCCCTTCGTGCTGGTGCTGTCGTTGCAGTCGACGATGACCACATGCTGCCCGCCGAACAGCCGCATAAAATGGCGCACCGTCTGCTCGTTCTGGTCGTTCTGCGTCTGATAGACCTGGAAGATGTGGCGGTTGGAGTAGAGCTCGGGGGTGTTGATGGAGAACGGGATGAGGAGCATGATGTCGTGCTTCTCGGTGAACTTCGACAGGGCCGGCATCTGCTTCGAGTAGAGCGGACCGATAATCAGGTCGCAACGGGCGGCTGCCGGGTCGGCCGTCACCACTTCGACGCTGCCGTTCTCGGCCAGATTCCAGGCGTGCACATCGACGCTGATGCCCTCGCTGCGCATGCTGTCGCAGGCCATAAGCACACCGCGGTAGTACTCTATCATGCGGCGGCCGTCGCCGTTCTCGTCGTGCAGCGGCAGCATCACGCCTAAGCGGATGGCCCGCTGGCGCACATCGTCGACGGGCGTCTGCTGCACGGGTGTCTGCTTTGGCTCGGGCACCTGCGGCTGGGGTTCTTTGGCAAAGGGTATGAAAACGTAGTCGCCCTTCTTCAACTGGTAGTCGGGCTGCTTCATTTCCGGATTGGCCGTCATCAAGTCTTCGACGGTGATGCCGTATTCGCGGGCAATGCCGAAGATGGTTTCCTTCTTCTTCACCTTGTGGATGTCGCGCCACTTGGTGGTCTGTGCAGGCAGTTGCGTGGCCAACATCAGGGCCAGCAACAGCAATATGTTTCTGAGTTGAAGTCGCTTCATAATGGTGCAAAGGTATAATAAATTTTTGAAACAGGCAAAAGATATGCATAAATTCACTGAATTTTCTTACAACAAGCAGCTGGTTTCAAAAATAATTCGTAACTTTGCGCGTTAAAGATGATAAGATGAAGACAAGACTAAGTATGATATTTCTGGCCTTGTGGCTCCCGATAGCCATCTGGGCACAAGGGCCGAAGGTGTCGCCTACGGCCAACTACTACGACAAGAAAGAAAATGTGCAGCTATCGTCTACCGAAATCGAGGACGGCGAGGCCCCGCTCGAAGTGACGTTCGTGCCCAACACCACCGACTTGGGCGAGCTGACGGCCAGCTACGAATGGCACTTCAAGAAGCAGGACAACAGCACCAATCAGGAGGTGGAAATCTTCGTGCGCTACGAAGAAGAAACACAGTACACCTTTACAGAATCGGGCACATACTACATCTATCTCAAGGTTACGTTCAGCAACGGCGACGAAGTGGAGACCGACCCCATCAAGATTGTCATTGCCGAGAGCAAGCTGGAGTTTCCCAATGCTTTCTCGCCCAACGGCGACGGCGCCAACGAAACGTTCCATGCCAAGACGGGATGGAAAAACATTGTGGAGTTCAAGGCCTACATCTTCAACCGATGGGGCCAGAAGCTCTTCGAATGGAGCGACCCCGCACAGGGCTGGAACGGTAAGTTCCACGGCAAAGACGTGCCCGACGGCGTCTACTTCCTGCTGGTAAAGGCCAAAGGCTCCGACGGCATCAAGTACAACATCCGCAAGGACGTCAACTTGCTGCGCGGCTACACCAGCTTACCGGGCTCCAACAGCAGCAGCACCAGCACCACGCCGTAACCTATTTCACTACAGTCTCATGGATAAAATCAATGTATATGGCGCGCGCGTCCACAATCTAAAGAACATAGACGTAGAGATTCCGCGCCACTCGCTCACCGTCATCACCGGCCTCTCTGGCTCGGGCAAGTCGTCGCTGGCTTTCGACACCATCTTTGCCGAAGGACAGCGACGCTACATCGAGACCTTCTCGGCCTACGCCCGCAACTTCCTGGGCGGCATGGAGCGGCCCGACGTCGACAAGATTACGGGTCTGTCGCCTGTCATCAGCATTGAGCAGAAAACCACCAACAAGAATCCGCGCTCGACCGTGGGCACCACCACCGAGGTGTACGACTACATGCGCCTGCTCTACGCCCGCGCCGGCAAGGCCTACAGCTATGCCACCGGCGAACCGATGGTGAAGTACACCGAGGAACGGGTGGTGGAGATGATACAGCACGACTATGCCGGCAGGAAAATCATGATACTCGCGCCACTGGTGCGCAGCCGCAAGGGCCACTACCGCGAACTGTTTGAGCAGATGCGCCACAAGGGCTACCTGAACGTACGCGTCGACGGCGTGATGCAGGAGCTGGAGCGCGGCATGAAGGTCGACCGCTACAAGAACCACGACATCGAGGTGGTCATCGACAAGCTGAGCATAGCCCCCACCCCAGCCGCTGCCGACGGAGAGTTGTTGCCCGACGAGCGGCTGAAGAAGAGCGTGGCCATTGCCATGAAGCAGGGCGACGGCCTCATCATGATTCTCGACAAGGACACCGATGCCGTCAAGTACTTCTCAAAGCGACTGATGTGCCCCACCACGGGCATCAGCTACAGCGACCCGGCACCCAACAACTTCTCGTTCAACTCGCCGCAAGGCGCCTGTCCGCGCTGCAAGGGCTTGGGCTACATCAACGAGATAGACCTCACGAAGGTCATCCCCAACCGCAAGCTCAGCATCCACGAGGGCGGCATCGTGCCCTTGGGCAAGTACAAGAACCAGATGATTTTCTGGCAGATTGATGCCATTCTGCACAAGTACAACTGCGAACTGAAGACGAAGATTGCCGACGTGCCCGACGAGGCGCTCAGCGAGATTCTCTACGGTTCGCTCGAAAACGTGCGCATCGACAAGGAGCTGGTACACACCTCGAGCGACTACTACGTCAGCTTCGACGGCGTCATCAAGTACCTGCGACAGGTGATGGACAACGACGACTCTTCCAGCGGCCAGAAGTGGGCCGACCAGTTTCTCGAAGAGTGCGCCTGCCCCGAATGTCGCGGCCAGCGACTTAATCGCGAAGCGCTGTCGTACAAGGTGTGGGACAAGAACATCTCCGAACTGGCATCGATGGACATCACCGAACTGCGCCAGTGGCTCGACGAGGTGGAAGCCCACCTTGACAGTCAGCAGCAACAGATAGCCACCGAGATACTCAAGGAGATTCGCACGCGCATAGACTTCCTCTTAGAGGTGGGACTCGACTATCTGGCCCTCAACCGCCCATCGGCATCGCTGTCGGGCGGCGAAAGCCAGCGCATACGCCTGGCCACGCAGATTGGTTCGCAACTGGTCAACGTGCTCTACATTCTCGACGAACCGAGCATCGGCCTGCACCAGCGCGACAACGAGCGGCTCATCCACTCGCTCAAGGAACTGCGCGACCTGGGCAACACCGTCATCGTCGTGGAACACGACCGCGACATGATGCTGGCCGCCGACTACATCGTCGACATCGGTCCGCGAGCCGGTCGCAAGGGCGGCGAGGTGGTCTTTCAGGGCACACCCGAGGCCATGCTGAAGAGCAACACGCTCACGGCACAATACCTGAACGGCACCTTGCAGGTGGCCACACCGGCCGACGGCGACAGCGGCAAGCACCTGAAGCGGCGCCCGGGCAACGGCAAGAGCCTCATCATACGCGGGGCGGCGGGCAACAACCTGAAGCATGTCGACGTCGAGTTCCCCTTGGGCAAGCTCATCCTCGTCACGGGCGTCAGCGGCTCAGGCAAGTCGACGCTCATCAACGAGACGCTGCAGCCCATTCTCTCGCAACACTTCTACCGCTCGCTCAAGCGCCCCATGCCCTACGACTCGATTGAGGGCTTGGAGCACATCGACAAGGTGGTCAACGTCGACCAGTCGCCCTTGGGGCGCACGCCGCGCAGCAATCCCGCCACCTACACCGGCGTGTTCAGCGACATCCGCTCGCTCTTCGTCAACCTGCCCGAAGCCAAGATTCGCGGCTACAAGCCCGGACGCTTCTCGTTCAACGTGAAAGGCGGACGCTGCGAGACCTGCGGCGGCAACGGCTACAAGACCATCGAGATGAACTTCCTGCCCGACATACAGGTGCCCTGCGAGGA
>CAMOTK010000088.1 GCA_946625715.1 uncultured Prevotella sp.
TCCATGCGGTTGATGGGGTCGTCGCACTTCTTGCGCGGAGCGAGCTCCATGTTGTTCGAGGGGATATAAGAGAGCAGCGTCTTCAGCATCTGAATGCCTTCCTCTTCGGTCTTGGCAGTGAAGTGGGTCACACCCGACTTCGTTGCGTGCACGCTGGCACCGCCCAGATGCTCCTGGTCGATGTCTTCGCCCGTGACGGTCTTCACCACCTTCGGTCCGGTGAGGAACATGTAGCTGGTGTTCTCCATCATCAGCGTGAAGTCGGTGAGTGCGGGGCTATACACAGCGCCGCCGGCACAGGGGCCGAAGATGCCCGAAATCTGAGGGATGACACCCGAAGCAAGAATGTTGCGCTCGAAGATTTCGGCATAGCCAGCCAGGGCGTTGATGCCTTCCTGAATACGTGCGCCACCCGAGTCGTTGATACCAATCACGGGAGCACCCATCTTCATGGCCATGTCCATCACCTTGCAAATCTTCTGGCTCATGGTCTCAGAGAGCGAACCGGCGTGAACGGTGAAGTCCTGTGCAAAGATGAACACCAGGCGACCGTCGATGGTACCGCTACCGGCAACAACGCCGTCGCCAGGGAACTGCTTCTTCTCCATGCCGAAATTGTGGCAACGGTGCTCCTTGAACATGTCGTACTCCTCGAACGACCCTTCGTCGAGAAGCATCTCTATACGCTCGCGAGCTGTGTACTTACCACGTTCATGCTGTTTCTGAATGGCTTTCTCGCCGCCACCGAGACGGGCCTGTTCGCGCTTCTCGATGAGCTGCTTGATTTTCTCTAATTGCTTACTCATTTTGCCTTAATTCTCAATTATCAATTGTCAATTATCAATTATCATTCACTCTGGGTGTTCGCAAAGCTCGGTCAGCACACCGGCAGTAGACTTCGGATGGAGGAAGGCGATGTTCAGACCCTCGGCACCCTTGCGCGGCTGCTGGTCGATGAGGCGCACGCCCTTCTCGCTGACCTCGGCCAGTGCGTTGGCCACACCGTCCTCAATGCAGAAAGCCACGTGGTGAACACCCTTGTTGCCTTTGTCGAGCCACTTCTGGATGGTGCTCTCAGGAGATGTGGGCTCCAGGAGCTCAAGCTTCACCTCGCCACACTTCAGGAAAGCGGTCTTCACTTTCTGGTCCTCTACAACTTCGGTTGCATAACACTCCAAGCCCAGCACGTTTGTGAAAAATGGCAGGCTTTCTTCAATGCTCTGGACGGCAATGCCCAGATGCTCAATGTGTGAAATTTTCATATCTGTTTAAAGTTATAAATTAAATTGCCGCAAAGTTACGAATATTTTTCTTTTCTTCCAAATAATTTTCCTTGATTATCTTAACCCATCAGCGAAGCTGTTCTGACGCGGCTCAGCGTCTCGGGCGTCATCTGCAGGTAGCTGGCAATGTAGACCAGCGGTGCACGCAGCACGAGCTGTGGCGAGCGTTTCACAAGTTTCTGATAGCGGTCTTGCGCCGATTCGAAGCGGAGCATGTCGGCATGTATCTGACTGATAATGAGCGACTCTTCCAGAATCTTGCGGAAGAGAATCTGGATGTTCACACTCTTCATGGCCACGGCTTCGAGCTGGGCCTTCGGCATGGCGTAGATGATGGTGGGCTCGATGGCCTGAATCTGCAGGTGCGTAGGCTCTTCTTTGAAAAGGCTCTCAATGCACATGACAATGCTGTTCTCAGCGGCCATGTACTCTGTGAGCTCTTTTCCATTCTTATAATAGAACTGGCGCACGAGTCCCTTCACAACCCAGTAAATGTTCTCGCACACTTGTCCTTCGCCAAGGATAATTTCACCTTTTGCAAACTTCATGGGGACGAGCACGCTCTCCAGGATGTCGAGCTCGTCGTGGGTCATCGTACTGTAACGTCGGGCCAGTTCACGGGCCACGTCGCGTGGTGTTAAACCTAAGTTTGGCATGAGTCTATCGGATTTTTAGATATTGTTGGTTAATCGAGTTTCAATACGGCCAAGAAGGCTTTCTGCGGCACTTCCACATTGCCTATCTGCTTCATGCGCTTCTTGCCTCGCTTCTGCTTCTCGAGCAGCTTGCGCTTGCGGCTGACGTCGCCGCCGTAGCACTTGGCCAGCACGTCCTTGCGCACCTGCTTCACCGTTTCGCGGGCTATAATCTTCGCACCGATGGCGGCCTGGATGGCAATGTCGAACTGCTGGCGCGGGATGAGCTCTTTCAGCTTCTCGCACATGCGGCGGCCGAAGCTCACGGCATTGTCCTGATGGGTCAGCGTAGAGAGGGCGTCAACGGGTTCGCCGTTGAGCAGGATATCGAGCTTCACGAGCTTCGAGGGTCGGAACGAGTCGATGTGGTAGTCGAACGACGCATAGCCTTTCGAGATGCTCTTCAGCTTGTCGTAGAAGTCGATGACAATCTCGCCCAAGGGCAGCATGAAATGCAGTTCCACGCGATTGCCGCTGACGTACTGCTGGTCGAGCAGTTCGCCACGCTTGTCGAGGCAGAGCGTCATGATGGGGCCGATGAAGTCGGCAGCCGTAATAATCGATGCGCGGATATAGGGCTCTTCGATATGGTCGATGAGCGTCTGGTCGGGCAGTCCCGAGGGGTTGTGCACCTCTTTCACCTCGCCCTGCTTGGTATAGCACATATAGCTCACGTTGGGCACGGTGGTAATCACGTCCATATCGAACTCGCGGTCAAGTCGCTCCTGCACAATCTCCATGTGGAGCAGGCCGAGGAAACCGCAACGGAAACCGAAGCCCAAGGCCACCGACGACTCGGGCGAGAACGTCAGCGAGGCATCGTTGAGCTGCAGTTTCTCGAGCGACGCTCTGAGGTTCTCATAGTCGGTGGGGTCGATGGGATAGACACCGGCGAAGACCATGGGCTTCACTTCCTGGAATCCATCGATGGCGCTGTCGCACGGACGTGCCACGTGGGTGATGGTGTCGCCCACCTTCACTTCCTTCGAATCCTTGATGCCGCTGATGATATAGCCCACATCGCCCGTACCGAGCTGTTTGCGGGGTATCATGTCCATCTTCAGCACGCCCACCTCGTCGGCATCGTACTCCATGCCGGTGTTGAAGAACTTCACCTTGTCGCCCTTGGCAATCGAGCCGTTGACAATCTTGAAATAGGCAATGATGCCGCGGAAGGAGTTGAACACGGAGTCGAAAATCAGCGCCTGCAGCGGTGCTTCAGGGTCGCCCACGGGATGGGGAATACGGTCGACCACGGCGTCGAGAATGTCTTGCACGCCCTCGCCGGTCTTGCCCGAGGCACGGATAATGTCTGAGGGGTCGCAGCCTATCAGGTCAACAATCTCGTCCTCTACCTCATCGGGCATGGCGCTGGGCATGTCGATTTTGTTGATGACGGGAATGATTTCCAGGTTGTTGTCGATGGCCATGTAGAGGTTCGAGATGGTCTGTGCCTGCACGCCCTGCGTGGCATCGACCACGAGCAGCGCGCCCTCGCAGGCCGCAATACTGCGCGACACCTCGTAAGAGAAGTCTACGTGTCCCGGCGTATCTATCAAGTTCAGAATGTATTTCTCGCCATCTTTCTCGTATTCCATCTGGATGGCATGGCTCTTGATGGTGATGCCACGCTCGCGCTCCAGGTCCATATCGTCAAGCATCTGTCCCTCAGTCACTTGGATGGTCTTGGTGTACTCCAGCAGGCGGTCGGCCAAAGTCGACTTTCCGTGGTCAATATGTGCGATAATACAGAAATTCCTTATATGATTCATTGAGCTATTGTTCCTTTTAAAGTGCAAAAATACAAAAAAATCGCCTAATCCATGCTTTTTTAGCTTTTTTTTGTATCTTTGCACCGCAAAAAATTTTATCTTATGAAAAAACTGCTTGCATTTATAGCCTTTATGGCACTGGTTGTTGCTTGTCAGGAGTCGCTGGAAGAGAAGGCGGCACGCGAGGCAAAGACGTATACGCAGAAAAACTGTCCGCTGAAATTCAGCGAGACGATGATGATTGACAGCATGACCTTCGACAAGGCCACACACACGTTCCACTATTATTACACGATGATGGGGCCTGCCGACACCATTGCCGCCGTCGACGAGGAGCAGTCGCGCACCGTGCTCCTGGAACAGCTGCGCAACAGCACCCACCTGAAGGCCTACAAGGACGAGGGCTACAGGTTCCACTACCTGTATCGCTCACAGAAAAATCCCCAAACGGTCTATATCGACAAGACGTTTGGGGAGAAAGATTATCAGTAATTCCGGTTATTCCAGCGGCGCCCGTTTCAGTTCTTCGAGCGCCATCGTCAGCTGGTCGGGGCAGCTGGTGCCCTTCGTACCACAGCGGATGCCGCGCAGACGGGCAATGACGTCGTCGATGCGCTGGCCTCTCACCAACTGGCTGATGCCCTGCAGGTTGCCGTTGCAACCGCCAAGGAAGAACACCTGCTGAATGACGTCGTGCTCGTCGGCCGTCACGTCAATCAGTTTCGAGCAGGTGCCGTGCGTGGTGTACTGTACATGCTTCGTAGCCATACCCCTACTCTTCTACTGCTTCTGGCTTCATGTTGGTGTAGACGGTCTGCACGTCGTCGAAGTCCTCGAGCTTCTCAACCATCTTGTCGATGGTCTCGCGCTCCTCGGGCGTCACGTCCTTCAGGTCGTTGGGGATGCGGGTAAACTCGGCACCGGTCACCTCGAAGCCGTTTTCTTCCAAGTGCTTCTGAATGGCGCCAAACGACTGGGGGTCGCCATAGATGGTGATGCTGCCCTCTTCCTCGTCCTCGTCGAACTCGTCTTCCACGCCGTAGTCTATCAGGTCGAGAATCATCTCGTCCATGTCCAGACCGTCCTTCTTCTTGAAGGTGAACACGGCCTTGTGGTCGAACAGGAACGACAGCGAGCCCTGGGTGCCCAGGTTGCCGTTGAACTTGTTGAACACTGAGCGCACGTCGCCCACAGTACGGGTGGTGTTGTCGGTGAGCGTCTCTACGAAGATGGCAATGCCGTGAGGGCCATATCCCTCGTAGGTCACTTCCTTGTAGTCGCTCTGGTCCTTGCCCATAGCGTTCTTGATGGCACGCTCAATGTTGTCCTTCGGCATGTTCTCGCGCTTGGCGTTGGCAATGATGGCACGAAGCGAAGGGTTGTTTTCCGGCTCGGGGCCGCCAGCCTTCACGGCAATGGCAATCTGCTTGCCGATTTTGGTGAATGTCTTGGCCATGTGGCCCCATCTCTTCAGCTTGGTAGCTTTACGGTATTCAAATGCTCTTCCCATTGTTATTTACTATTTTGACTATTTACGATTTACTATTGATTGTTTTCTATCTGACTACTTATCGCAGCTCGGCCCCCAGCTGTTTCTTCAGGTTGGCAATGAGCTTCTGCATGATGGCATCAATCTGCTTGTCGTTCATCGTCTTCTCGGCATCCTGCAGGATGAAGTTGACGGCATACGACTTCTTGCCCTGAGGCAGCTTGTCGCCCTCATAGACATCGAACAGTTCTACGCGCTTCAGCAGCTTCTTCTCGGTCTGGCGGGCTATCTGCTCTATCTGTGCAAACTCCACTTGCTGGTCGACCAGCAGGGCCAGGTCGCGGCTGACGGCGGGATGCTTCGAAATCTCCGTAAACGTCACCGTGTTCTTGCGCGTGGCCTTCATCAGCTGTGTCCAGTTCAGTTCAGCGAAGTAGACAGGCTGCGCCAGGTCGAACTGCTTCAGGAGCTTCTTCGACAGCACGCCCATCTCGATGAGCTTCTTGCCGCCGCGGTTCTCCATCACCACACCGGCAGAGAACACGGGGTTGTCGCTCTTCTTCTGTACCAGCATGCCTGCCTTCATACCGATGCGCTGCAGGATGTTCTGCACGTAGGCCGACAGCTCGTAGTAGCTGCTCTCCTCGTTGGGATGTGCCCACGAACCTTCCACACGCTTACCGGTCACCCAGATGCCCAGGTAGTTTTCTTCCTTGTAGGCCTGCATGGGATTCTCCTCGTTGGCCTTCTCGGGGTCGAAGAAGTAGTTGTTGCCGAACTCGAAGAAGCGCAGATTCTGTGCCTTGCGCTTCACGTTGTGCTCTATGCTCTCCAGACCGCCGTAGAGCAGCGTCTGGCGCATGACGCCCAGGTCGCTCGACAGCGGGTTCATGACGCGCACCACGTCTGTCCGCTCGCCATAGTAGGCGGTCTTGGTCAGCGAGTTGTTCAGGATTTCGTTGAACCCGGCGCCCACCAGCTGTTCGCTCACGAGGTTCTGCAGCTTGTGCTTGCGGTCTTCCTCGCCCTTGATGACGAGGCTCGACTTCAGCTGTGTGGGAATCTCCACATGATTATAGCCATAGATGCGCAGAATGTCTTCCACAACATCGCAGGGGCGCTGTACGTCGACACGATAGGCGGGCACGTCGAGCAGCAAGCCTTCGGCACTCTCGGAGACGACCTTCATCTCCAGCGACTCGCAGATGGCCTTGATGGTAGGCTCGGGAATGTGCTTGCCTATCAGCGTGTTCACGTAGTCGTACTTCAACGACACGCGGGCGTCGGCAATCTTCTCGGGATAGACGTCGCAGATGTCCATCGACACCTGTCCGCCGGCCAGCTCCTTGCAGAGCAGGGCGGCCTGCTTCAGGGCGTAGATGACGCCATTGGGGTCGATGCCGCGCTCGAAACGGAACGATGCATCGGTAGACAGGCCGTGGCGACGGGCCGACTTTCGAATCCAGGTAGGATGGAAGTAGGCCGACTCGAGCACTACGTTGCGCGTGGTCTCGTAGGTACCACTACCCTTTCCGCCAAACACGCCGGCAATGCACATGGGCTCTTCGGCGTTGCAGATGGCCAGGTCGCGGTCGCTCAGCTTGTGCTCCTCGCCGTCGAGCGTCACGAAGGGTGTGCCCTCGGGCATGGTCTTCACCACAATCTTGTGGCCCTTCACCATGTCGGCATCGAAGCAGTGCAGCGGCTGTCCGTAGGCCATCATCACATAGTTGGTGATGTCGACGATATTATTGATAGGACGCAGACCGATGGTGGTCAGCTTGTTCTTCAACCAGTCGGGGCTCTCTTTCACCTCGCAGCCCGTGATGCTCACGCAGGCATAGCGCTTGCAGGCATCGGTATTCTGTATCTCTACCTCGATGGGCAGGTCGTGGTTGTCTACTGCGAAAGCCTCGTCCGACGGGCGATGCAGACGGATGTCGCTGTCCTTCATGCCTTTCAGACTGCCCTCGGCCGAGCGCTGCTTCAACCAGGCATACAGGTCGCGGGCAACACCCCAGTGCGACAGGGCGTCGGCGCGGTTGGCCGTGATGTCTATCTCGATGAGCCAGTCGCTCTCCAGATGGTAGTATTCGGCGGCAGGCGTACCTACCACTGCGTCGTCGGGCAGCACGATAATGCCATCGTGGCTGCTGCCGATGCCGATTTCGTCTTCGGCGCAAATCATGCCGCACGACTCCACGCCGCGCAGCTTCGACTTCTTGATGACAAACTCCTTGTCGCCATCATAAAGCACGCAGCCCAGGTCGGCCACAATCACCTTCTGGCCGGCGGCCACGTTGGGTGCGCCACACACTATCTGCGAGGGTTCGCCCTTGCCCAAATCAACGGTTGTCACGTGCAGATGGTCGCTGTCGGGGTGCTTTTCGCAAGTGAGCACCTTGCCCACGTAGAGCCCCTTTAGACCGCCTTTGATAGATTGGACTTCTTCCAGTGCGTCGACCTCAAGACCGGTCGACGTCAAAGCATCGCAAACCTCTTGCGGCGTAAGGTCGAAGTCTACATATTCCTTAAGCCATTTATAAGAAATGTTCATTACAAAAAACGTTTAATTTCGAAATTTGACCGCAAAGTTACTACTTTTTTTTTATTTACTGAAATTTTCACTCTAAAAAGTTATCTTGTGCACGCGAATAGCATGACCTGAGAATTGAGAATTGAGAATTGAGAATTGAGAATTACGCTGTAATTCAAGTCGTATAGTAGTATGACGGTATGACAGTACATTTTTTAAAAGTATA
>CAMOTK010000089.1 GCA_946625715.1 uncultured Prevotella sp.
TTCGATTTTGAAAAACTGTTTAACTGTTCGTTCGTTCGCTTTTTAACTTCTTCTTCTGAACTCCGAGCAGGTGATGGCGGTGGCGATGGCCACGTTGAGCGAGTCGGCCGTCGGGCCCTGATGGAAGTCGGGGATGAGCAGACGGCGGGTGATGAGCTGGCGGATAGGGGCGGAGATGCCGTTGCCCTCATTGCCCATCACGATGATGCCATCGGGCGTGAGCTGCTCGTGGTAGATGTCGTGACCGTCGAGCAGAGTGCCGTAGACGGGTAGGGCGGTCTCAGAGAGCAACGCAGCAAGGTCGGTATAGACGAGCCTTACGCGGGCGATGCTGCCCATCGTGGCCTGCACAACTTTGGGGTTCCAGGCGTCGGCAGTATCTTCCGAACAGAAGATGGTGTCGATGCCAAACCAGTCGGCTATGCGGATGATGGTGCCCAGATTGCCCGGGTCTTGCACGCCGTCGAGTGCCAGATAGAGGTGGCCGGCTTCTGGAAGAACGGCCGCTGGTTGGGGCAGGGCGAAGACGGCCAGCACCTGTTGTGGGTGTTGCAAGAAACTGAGGCGCTGCAGTTCGTCGTCGCTGACGGGCTGCACAACTGTGGGAGCGACAGAAACGGTGGGCTGCCATTGGGCTGTGGCGAAAAGCATGCGGGCCTCGAAGCCGCAGCTTAGCAGATCGCCCACAACCTTGGGCCCTTCGGCCACGAAGAGACCTTCGCGGCGACGATATTTCTTTTGTTCGAGCTGGCCAACCAGCTTCATTTGGTTCTTGCTAATCATGGTTTCACTTTCTTTTTACGTCCAAACAAGTCGCCAAGACTGTCGAAGTCTTTCTTCATGATGAGTCCGATGCCCTGCGTGTTGAGTGCCGAACGGGTGAAGTAGCGGTCGTTGGTCTGATTATAGACCTTGAAGGCCAGGTTGCCGTTGGGGAAGAGCAGGTAACGTATGTCGAAGTCGCCTATGAACGACGAGTTGGCATTGGTGGCATTGTCGCGATAGCCGAACTGTCCGTTGATGAGCAGGCGGTTGTTGAGCATGCGTCCGCTGATGAGTCCTTCGTATTCGGCGTTGTTCCAGCCCTCGGTGCCGGTGGAAATGTTGGCGCCGAAGTTCCAGTTGCGGGTCTTGATGACTTGCTGCAGCACCTCGTTGATTTGCGTGGACAGCGTGCCTGAGAGGAAACTCTGCATGGCAAGTGAGGCCTGGGCGGTTTGTCCGGCGGTGGCGTTGTTGGTGGGCTGCTGGTAGAAGCGTCCAATGCCGAGCAAGTAGAGCACTTGCTGGTTCATCTCCTGTTCTCCGTTGATGACGGAGCGCACCATCTGCTTCTCGTCTGCGTTGACGTTGGGCAGGTCGAGGTCGAAGTCTATGCGCGGTGCCGATGGCTGTCCGAAGATGTTCATGAGGCAGTTGACCTTCACCGTGTTGTTGTTGCTGAAGGAGTTGCCGATGTTCAGGTCGGAGAGGCTCACACCGTTGACGGTGTAGAGGGCCTGCAGGTTGAGGTTGGCGTTCATGGGGTTGCCGCCGAAGACGAGTGTGCCGCCCTGCTGGAAGGTGAACTTCTTCTTGATGATATTCTGGATGGTAAGGTCGTAAGTACCGTGGTCGATGGTGTAGGTGCCATACATATTGAAGGCGCCCTTGTTGTGGAACGAGGCACGTATGACGCCGCTGCCGTTGAACGTGATGTAGTCGCCCATCTTCGAGTCCATGAGTATGCGCACTGTGGCTTCGGGCGTGGTGTTCACGAGGAAGTTGATAAAGATGTCGGTGGTGAGGTCGCGTGGTGCCACACGGGTCACAGCCACAGAGTCGGCCGAAGGGTGGGCATAGGCGTTACGCGAGCCCCAAGTGATGAACTCCTGATTGGAGATAGCGTCGGGGTTGGTAGCGTTGTAGACGAAGGTGGAGTGGGGCTCGGGCGTTACGTTGCAGTTGATGACCACCTCGCCCGGACGTCCGTGCATGTCGACCTTTCCGGTGGCGTAGACGGTGCCGTAGAACGAGTCTTCGCCGAAGTCGCGGAAGTCGTAGGCCAAGAGATTCTGGGCCTCGATGTCGATGTCGAATGTGAGGTTCGAGATGTTCTCATGGTTGAGCGTACCGTCGATGTAGGCCACGTGGTTGTTGCGGTCGTAGAGTGGCTGGTGGTCGATGTAGATGTGGTCGGGCACGAGCCTTACGGTGTCGTTGCGCAGCTCGTAGGTGGTGTTCAGCGCGGCAATGGTAGCTTTGCCATTGACTATGGCGTAGCCTTCGAGATTGAGGTAGTCGAGGTCGCCGGCGAGGCGCACTTGTCCTGAGGTGTGGCCTTCCAGATGGCTGAGGAACGACTCGGTGAAGTACTGCATGAAGTCGATGTAGCTGCTGTCGGCTCGGATGGTCAGGTCAAGGAAGTTGCGTGCTGGCGAAACGTAACCATCGACATAGGTATTGATGTCTTTGCCGTCGTTGGCAACTGCTTGAATATCAATCTGCTCTCGCTCTTTGTTCCAGTTGACGTTTGCAAGTAGTGTACCCATTCGTCCGCGCTGGAAGGTGAACTGCTTGACCTGCAGGTCGGCCCATAGTTCGGGCGTCTTGAATACCGATTTTGCATAGGCCTGACCTGTAGCTGTGCCGCCAAACTCTACAGCATCAAAGTCTACCAGATTGAGTATGTAGGCCACGTCGAGGTCGTTGAGGTCGACGATGATGGAGTCTTCGGCGCTGTCGGAAGCAATGCCGTCGACAATGAGGTGCTGGTCGTCGTGGTGCACCTCGAAGTGGTCTATGAGCAGGCGGTTGTCGCTGTAGAGCACATCGGACGGTTCTATTTGCCATCGCGAACTGTTAAAGATGACTTCAGAGGGGAGCATGCGCAGGTGGGCTTCTGCCTTACCCACGGGGTTGGTGTAGAGCTGCGTGATGGTGTTCACGTGTCCGCTCAGCTCGCTTGGATTGATGGGATTGCGCCATGAGAGCGAGGAGAATATCTGGTTGTTGGCGGCGTTGGCCTTCAGGTCGAGGTAGAGTTGCTGGCCGTTGCCGTCGACGCGGGCCACGTTCACTTGGCACTTCATGGAGTCTTCGGGCGAGACAATGATAAGCCGCCCGTCGCGGAAGTGGTTGTCGTCGTAGCTGAAAGCTGGTATGGCGGCGTTGAGGTTGATGTCGTTGGTGTAGTCGTTGACGATGGCGTCGAGCTGTAGCGGTGCTTTCAGGTCGATGTTAATGCCCAGCAGTTCCTGCAGCCAGTCGGACTTCAACACCTGTAGTTTTAGGGCAAAGTCGTTGGCTATGCCTTCGGTAGTGGTGGGCAGGCCGGGCAGTGTGGGTAGTTTTTCGCCAATGAAGTTGATGATGCTCTGAGCCAGCGTATTGTAGTCGAATCGGCCGCGCAGTTCGGCTTTGGCAAAGTCGCTCTGTAGCGTCAGGTAGTGGCTGGTGTCGTCGTAGCCCGACTCTAAGCGCAGGAAGTCGAGGTGGTAGTTATGCTTCGTGCCCTCAAAGGCCACATTGTCGAGCGTGAAGAGCCCCACTGCATCGTTGAGAGAGCTGGCGCTGAAGTTGGCTTCCACGTGGCCGCGGATGTTGGCGTCGCCCCAGCGGTCGGTCAGGTTGACGGCCGAAGGGTTGAAGTTGCGAATAGTGCCTATGAGATTCACATCCGACGGCTGCTTCTTGTGGATGTCCATCACGCCGTTGAGCTCAGCAAAGAGGTGGGGGTCGTCAATGAGCAGTTGGCCGTTGGCTTTGCTGCTGGATAGGCTGGCATCTACCTGAATGTTCTGATAGGGATAGGTATTGTAGTCGAAACGGCTGATGTTTCCTTTGGCATGAATCTCGTCCAGACGGCCCGACAGAGCTATGTCGGCCGAAACCACACCGAGTGCACTGGCGTTGAGCAGTTCGTTGAGGCGAAGCTCGGGTGTAGAGACGGTGCCGCTAATCTGGCGGTTCTTGGTCAGCCTGGCATCGAACGTCAGCTGGCCGACATCGGTCTGTGTGCGCCCTTTGGCCGTGAGTGTGCCGTTGTCGTCGCACTGCGCCTGCCCCTGCATGTTGACGTGTCCCAAGCGCACAACAACGGCGGGCAGGGGCGTGATGTAGTTGGAGATGTCGGCCATGAATTGCTTGGCCACCGAGAGTTGTCCTACGTTCGCTCTCCAAGCCATCTGCTCGCGCCAATGGCGTAGCTCGCCGCTACCGTCGAACTGCACGCTGTGGTCGTTGGCTGCCAGATGGATGGTGGGCATGTTGATGCCGTCGGCAGTGCCGCTGAACGAAGCGTCGAAGGAAAGCTTCTGATTGAAGTGGTTCAGTCCTGGCAGCAGGCTGCGAAGGTCTGACGGGGTGAACCGACGGCTGCTCAGATGGCCCTCGTAGGCCAGTGTCTTGGCCATATCGTCGATAAGGTAAGTAGCTCCGATGCTGTCGATTCTCAGTTGCGAGGTAGGCAACTGAAGAAAGAGGTCTTGCAGGGTGGCACCGCGACGGCCAGCATTCAGCCTAAGGGCCAGTCGTCTGACCTGAACGCCCGAGAGTTCGTTGAAGGTAAGACGCTTGATGTTTACGTTGAGTGAGTCGTCGGTCAGTGCCTTGAGAATAATGTGTGCACTGATGTCGCGCACATTCAAGTGGTTGGGGTTCAGTCGGTTGGGCGTCTTCGGTGCATCTTTTATATCATAGGTCACTGTGGAATGGCGCATGATGAATGAGTTGATGCGCAAGTCGAGAGGGGTGTGGCTGGTGGTGTCTTTAGAGGCCAGCGAGTCGATGACGAATTGGAAGTTGGCAGGACTCTCGCTCGTGGTTTTATAGAGTTTGGCGTGCACCCCAAAGAGCTGTGCCGAAGAGATGACGATGCGCCCCTGGAGCAGTGAGAGCACATCGACTTTGGCTGAGATGCGGGCAGCATGTAGCATGTCGTCTTTCTGCTGGTCGCGAATGAGCACTTCGTCGAGTATGAGGCGGTTGAAGATGCCCAGGTCTACGCGCCCTATCTGCACCTCGGTGCCCAGCTTTTTCCCAATGACCTCAGACACTTGCTGGCCAAGTTGGCGCTGAACCGCTGGCAGATGGACAGCAATAGTCAGCACTATGAACAATAGCAATATTGCCCATACCGTGATGTTTATGATGTGCTTAAAAACTCTCAATTCTGTTACGTCAAGATGACAAATAATTTGTTCTCTCGCTAATTTTTGCGCAAAAATACGACAAAATCTTCTCATTGGAGCATTTTTCGCCGATAATTTGCGGCTTTTATACATAAAATTTATTATTTTTGCAATCGTTTCGAAAACAAACACATTGATTATATATGGCATTTAAACAAGTAATTCGTTTACACAAAGGCCTGGACATCAAACTTCAAGGCAAAGCCGAGGAGAAGAAAATCCAACTGAAGTCGAACGGCAAGTTTGCACTTGTGCCCGACGACTTTGTTGGCGTCACTCCGAAAGTAGTTGTCAAAGAGGGCGATGTGGTCAAGGCCGGGGATGCGCTGTTTGTCAACAAGCAGTATCCCGACGTGAAGTTCGCTTCGCCTGTCAGTGGAAAAGTGACCGCTGTGGAGCGTGGCGAGCGCAGAAAAGTGCTCTGCGTGAAGGTGGAAGCCGACAAAGAGCAGCAGTTTACGGACTTTGGACGCAAGGATGTGAGCACGCTCAATGGCCAACAGGTCGTCGACGCGCTGCTTGAGGCTGGTATCTTCGGATACATCGACCAGCTGCCCTACGCCGTGTCGACCAATCCTTCGGTCATGCCGAAGGCTATCTTCGTTTCGGCACTGCGCGACAAGCCGCTGGCTTGCGACTTCGAGTACGAGGTGAAAGGGCAGGAGCAGGACTTCGTGACCGGCATCCAGGCGCTTTCGAAGATTGCAAAGACGCACGTCGGAATGGGCATTCAGCCCGATTTCCGCGCTGCTATTCAGCAGATGGGCATCGACCAGTTTGCAGAAGTGAACATCTTCGACGGCAAGTGCCCGGCAGGCAATGTTGGCGTGCAGGTGAACCACGTCGACCCGGTAAACAAAGGAGAGGTGGTATGGACTATCGGCGACCCCACCGTGGTGCTCTTCATCGGCCGTCTGTTCAATACGGGTAAAGTGAATCTCACCCGAACCGTAGCCCTTTGCGGCAGCGAAGTGAAGCAGCCGGCACATGTCGACATGCTTGTGGGCGAAGAGCTCTCGACGCTGCTCAGCAACAGCTACGACAACAATCACAGCGTGCGCATCATTAACGGCAACGTGCTCACTGGCAAACCGACGACCAAGGACGGCTATCTGGGTGCACACGCTTCGGAAATCACCGTGATACCCGAAGGCAACGATGCCGACGAGGTGCTCGGTTGGATTCTGCCTCGACTGAAGCAGTTTTCGGTCAACCGCAGCTACTTCTCGTGGCTGTGTGGCAAGAAGCAATATGCGCTGGACGCCCGCATCAAGGGTGGCGAGCGCCACATGATTATGAGTGGCGAGTACGACCGCGTGCTGCCAATGGACATCTATGGTGAGTATCTTATCAAGGCCATCATTGCCGGCGACATCGACCGCATGGAGCAGCTGGGCATCTATGAGGTGGCGCCCGAAGACTTTGCTCTGGCAGAGTTTGTCGACTCCTCGAAACTCGAATTGCAGCGCATTGTTCGCGAAGGACTGGATTTGTTACGTAAAGAAAATGCTTAAACGACTATGAGTGCAATAAGAAACATATTTGATAAAATGAGGCCAAGCTTCGAGGAAGGCGGCAAGCTGCATGCTTTCCGTTCGATGTTCGACGGCTTCGAAACCTTCGCGCTTGTGCCCAACGACACGTCGAAGACGGGCGTGAACATTCACGATGCCATCGACTCTAAACGTATCATGTCGATGGTGGTCATCGCACTGATGCCTGCTATGCTTTTTGGCATGTATAACGTGGGCTATCAGAACTTCCTGGCTGCCGGCACACTGGCTACGGCTTCGTTCTGGGAAATCTTCATCTACGGCTTCTTGGCTGTGCTGCCTAAGATTCTCGTCAGCTACATCGTAGGACTGGGCATCGAGTTTGCATGGGCGCAGTGGAAGGGTGAGGAAATCCAGGAAGGCTATCTCGTTTCGGGTATCATCATCCCGCTGATTATTCCTATCGGTTGTCCGCTGTGGATGCTAGCTTTGGCCTGCGCCTTCAGCGTCATCTTCGTAAAGGAAATCTTCGGTGGCACGGGCATGAACCTCTTTAATCCTGCCATTGCCGCACGTATGTTCCTGTTCTTTGCCTATCCTTCAAAGATGACTGGCGACCAGGTATGGGTGGCACAGGACAGCATCTTCGGACTTGGCAACACGCTGCCCGACGGCTTCACGATGGCAACACCGCTTGGCCAGGTGGCTCAGGGCATCAGCCCCGATGCCAGTATCTGCGACATGATGATTGGTCTTATCCCTGGCTCCATTGGTGAAACATCGGTCATCGCTATCGCTATTGGCGCCGTCATTCTGCTCCTTACGGGCATTGCCTCGTGGCGCACGATGCTCAGCGTCTTTGTTGGCGGCGGCTTGATGGGCTTGCTCTTCCAACAGTTAGGCTCTACCAATATGGTTTGGTGGCACCACTTCGTGCTGGGCGGTTTCGCTTTCGGTGCCGTCTTCATGGCCACTGACCCCGTAACGTCATGTCGCACGGAAGTGGGTAAGTACATCTATGGCTTCATCATCGGTGCTATGGCCGTCATCATCCGCGTGAAGAATGCTGGCTATCCCGAAGGCATGATGCTGGCCATCTTCTTTGGCAACATGATTGCTCCGACAATCGACCATTTCGTTGTGGAGCGCAACATCTCGAAACGTTTGAAGAGAGGAGGTACAAAATGAAACTGAATACTAACAGTAACGCGTACATTATTATATATAGTACGATACTTGTGGTCGTCGT
>CAMOTK010000090.1 GCA_946625715.1 uncultured Prevotella sp.
GTTCACCCACAGATAGGGCTTTGAAATTTCACAGAAGCACAAGTTATTAATATTGGTAAAAGTCAGAGACCATGCATCAGCCACATCATATTGTGGGTCAAAATAGTTTTCCACGGGATCGAGTTTGTAATCGTTGGTCGTTCCGATACCTTGGATCACAGCACCCAACTCATCGGCTTTAAAGGTCAATGTCGAGTAAGTTTCGTTTGTTCCATAATTGGTTTGGCCTCCATATTTGATTAGATAGGTTTGACCATTATCGGTATTCACATTAAAGATAGAAACACCGACGAGGTTGATGGTCATACTCGAGCGCGTAACGATGATTTGACCATTAGCATGGACATTGTTGAGCGTCAGCGTTTCAGACTGGGCATCAAAGCTGACCGTACCAGCTGTGATGTTTTCACCCTTGACGTTTGTCGCATTCTCACTGGTCACCTCAACACCTGCAACGGTGATGCCGTAGTCCTCGGCCAATGTTCTCAACGGCATGAGCAACAGGGCCAGTAATAGTATTTTCTTCATTTTATCCATAGCAAATACCGTATTTAATTATTCTACAAAAACTACACATTATTATATATTATACGCCACAAAGATATAAAAAAATTCTAATATGGAACATTTTTCTATGAAAAATTTTCAAAAAAAAATAAAACTTCCTTTCAAATTGCCTTCTACTTAAGAATGTGTAAACCCTAAGGAGAGAATGCTCAGACGCACACCCTCGGCTCGCAGGAGTACGGTGCCGCAGGCCATCATGGTGGCGCCCGTGGTCACGATATCGTCTATCAGCAGCAGGTGCTTGCCGCTGATGGCCTCGGCATTGCGAAGGGCAAAGACGCCATCTACGTTCTCGCGGCGCTCCTGCCCACTCAGACGGGTCTGGCTCTGCACGAAGGTGGTGCGCCTAACCACCTGACTGAGCACGGGCAAGCCCGTCTGCTCGGCTACGCCAAGGGCTATCTCCCGGCTCTGGTTGTAGCCGCGCTGACGCTCTCGCTTAGGTGAAAGGGGCACGGGCACTAAGGCGTCGATGCCATCGAAAAAGCCGGCATCGGCAAAGCGGCGGGCGGCGGTGGCGCCCAGCGCGAAAGCCGCATCGGGCCGGTTGTAGTATTTCAGGGCATAGACGAGCTGGCTGGTTTGCGCCTGCGGTGCATAAAGAAAGAGGGCGGCGGCCTTCTCTAAAGGCATCTGCCCCCAGAACAGGCGTGCCATAGGGTTGTCGAAAGGTGCAAGATGGAAGTCGGCATAGGTGATGTGGAACTGGCAGACGCTGCAAACCACCTCTTCAGCGGCCGACAGGCGCTGGCCACACGCCACGCAACGGCGCGGCTGTACGAAGTCGAGCAGCTTAGTCAGGATACTGTATCTCATCTTCGACGTGCAGGCATTGACGGATGATGTCGAACGTGAAGCCGCGCGACAGCGCAAAGCGAATGAGCTTCTGACTGAGCTCGTAGTCGTTGGCGGCCTTGGTGGTGCGGCGCTTCTGCTGAAGCAAGGGGCGCAGCACGTCGAGATAGTCCTCGTCGTCAATCTCGCTGAGCACACGCTGCTGCGTGTCGGCATCGATGTGCTTCTGCCAGAGGGCCTGTTCCACCTTGCGGCGGCCCCATTTGTTGTAGCGCACCTTGTCTTTCACAAACGCACGCGCAAAGCGCTCGTCGTCGACATAGCGCTCTGCCACCAGCCGCTGCATCACGCGGGCCTGGGCGGCTTCGTCTATCTCCCAGCGCCGCATCTTCTCGGTCAGTTCCCACTGGCAGTGCTCGCCCTGCGCACAGAGGGCGGCCAGTTGCAGGTAGGCTTCTTGTTCGGTCTTCACTTTCATAGCGTGGCTTTGATGAATCGCTGTTTGCCAAACTGGTCGTTGCGCACGGCGATGTCGCGGTACGACTGTTGCTGCAACAACTGCTGCAGCTCGTCGACAAACAGGGGATTGATTTCAAAAAACAGTTGGCCGCCGGCCGTCAGCGCCTGCCGTCCGAACTGCGCAATGGCGCGATAGAACAGCAGCGGGTCGGCTTGGGGCACGAAGAGGGCCAGCGACGGCTCATGGTCGAGCACGCGCGCTTCCATCTGGCTGCGCTCGGCCGGCGTGATATAGGGCGGGTTGCTGACAATGGCAGAGTAGCGGGCGTCCGACGGCGACGCACTGAGGATGTCCACTTGGCGGAAAGCCACGTCTACATGGGTGCGGCGGGCGTTCTCGGCGGCTGTGTGCAGGGCCTCGTCGGCAATGTCCCATGCCTCGACCTCGGCCTCAGGCAGTTCGGCGGCCAGCGTGCAGGCTATGCAGCCCGAGCCGGTGCCTATGTCGAGCAGGCGCGGCCTGTGCTCGGCCTGCAGTTGCTTTACGACCCACGCACAAAGTTCATACGTCTCGGGCCGTGGAATGAGCACACCCGGGGCTACGCTGAAGGTGCGCGGACCGAAGTCGGCCTGGCCCAGCACATACTGCACGGGCTCGTTCTGTTGCAGCCGCAGTGCAATTTTCTCTAATTCGCGTTGGTCGTCTGCCGATAATTGTGTAACTTTGCCGCAGAGAATGTCGGCCATCGACAGGCCGAAGCGCACTTCCAGCACCATACGGGCCACCGCTTTCGCCTCGCCCGCATCGTAGTTGGTAAGCCGATGCCACAGTTCTTCGTAGGTCATAACGCCTGCAAAAGTAAGCATTTTTTGGGAGTTGAAGAAGTTAATGGAGTAAAAATTTAAAGGAATCTATGACGGAAGACGAGAAATACATGCGCCGATGCCTGCAACTGGCACTGGGCGGACGACAGAACGCTAAGCCCAACCCCATGGTGGGCGCCGTGATTGTGGCCGACGGCCGCGTGATTGGCGAGGGCTACCACGTGCGCTGCGGCGAGGGGCATGCCGAGGTGAACGCCTTTGCATCGGTGCGCCCCGAAGACGAGCCGCTGCTCAGCAGGGCCACGATGTACGTGTCGCTCGAGCCTTGCTCGCACTTCGGCAAGACGCCACCCTGTGCCGACCTCATCGTCAGCAAGGGCGTAAGGCGCGTGGTCGTGGGCTGTCAGGACGACTTTGCCGAAGTGCAGGGCCGCGGCATCAGGAAGCTGCGCGAGGCGGGCATCGACGTCACCGTTGGCGTGCTCGAAGACGCCTGTCGCTGGCTCAACCGCCGCTTTTTCACCTTCCATCGCCTGCAGCGCCCCTACATTATTTTGAAATGGGCACAGACGGCCAACGGCTTCATCGACAACCAAGGGCAGGCACTGCCCATCTCGTCGCCCTTCACGCAGATGCTGGCCCACAAGTTGCGGGCCGAGGAAGACGCGATTCTCGTGGGCCGCGTGACCGACGAGCGCGAACATCCGCAACTGAACGTGCGCCATTGGGCCGGCAACAGCCCCAAGCGACTGGTCGTCGACCGCCACCATCCGCTCAATCTGGCCAATCTGCACGCACATAACATCCAGTCGCTCATCGTTGAGGGCGGCGCACAGACGCTTAACAGTTTTCTGGAAAAAGGGCTTTGGGACGAACTGCGCATAGAAACCAACCTCGGGCTCACCGTCAGCGGTGGCACCCGTGCGCCGCAGGTGCCCCAAAACGCAAACGTTCTGACCACAGAAACCTATGGTCAGAACGTTATCACTTGGTTTTCCAAACAGGACTAATCCTTACTCATCGAAGCCACCGCCATAGCCGCCCTGCGTGTCGTCGTCGGTCTGCTGCATGTCGTCGCGCTGCGGACGGCGCTTAGGCGTCAGGTTGCCGAAGTTCCACGTCAGCTGCAGGTTGATGCGCGGGTCGCGCCAGCCCTTCTGATGGCGCCAGAAGGTGGGACCTTCGGTGTAGTTCTCCCAGCGGTTGGTCTTGAACACGTCGCGCCAGTTGAGCGCCAAAGCAAAGGTTTTGTTGAGGAAGGTCTTGCGAATGCCCAGGTCGAGCGAACCGTTGGGCTTGCGATAGCCTTGCGTGATGACCGAACGCGAACGGAAGTTGCCCGTGGCCTGCACGCTGATGGCGTAGGGCAGGATGACGGATGCCAGCATGCGGGCATCCCACGAGAAGCTCTTGTCCGACTCGCCCGTCACGGTCTGTCCCTCGACGATGGTCTTGAAACCGTCGAGCTTGTAGTAATAGCCGTTGAGGGTGGTGGTGAGGTCGAGTATTTTCCAAAGTTTATTCTTCACAATGAGCTCCACGCCGGCACGCTGACTCTTGGCCACGTTGAGCTGGGTCATGTACATGACGGTGGCGCCCGTCGACGGGTCGATGCCTTGGTAGCGAATGCGCTGCATGACATCGGTGGTCGGCCGGTAGTAGGCACCGAAGGAGAGCGTGTGCTGCGGCCACGTCTTGAGGAAATTGAGCGAGAAGGAGTTGGTGAACTCGGGCGTCAGGAGCGGATTGCCAAATTCAATCATCGAGGCGTCGCGCGTGTTCTTGAACGAGTTGAGCTGTCCGCCCCACGGACGGCGCAGGCGACGCGTGTAGTTCAGCTGTATCTGGGCCGTCTCGGTGATGTTGTAGTTCAGGAAGAGCGAGGGGAAGAGCTGGAAATAGTCTTTCTTGAACGGCTCGTCCTTGGCGGCACCGTTGTATTCCTGGTCGTAGGTATAGCTTTCGGTGTTCACCTTCCAGTATTCGCCGCGCACGCCGGCCATCACGCCGAAGCGGCCGAAGCGCATGTTGGCCGAGGCATAGAGTGCATGCACGTCCATGTCGTAGATGAAGCGGTTGAAGAAGTAGGGGTCGTCGACGTAGGTCTGCTGTGCCTCTACCCAGTCTTTCGACTCCTGCGGGGTGTTCTCGTGCGAGAAGCGGCCGTTGTAGCCGGCCTCAACCTTCAGGTTCTCTGAAATCTGGTTCTCGTAGTCGAGCTTGGCTTCCCAGCTGCGGTTGTTGATGTGCATGGGCCGATACTGCTGCGAGAAGGTGGCAGGGGTATCGTCGTAGTAGGAAGTATCGTTGCGGTAGGTGTTGGAGCCGTCGCTCATCCACTTGTTGAACGACAGCACGAAGTCGAGCTTATGGGTGCCTTTGTCGTTGAACTGGTGGGTATAGCCCAATTCGCCGTGATACATGTGGTTGTTGCCGTCGCCGGCGGTCTGGCGCTTCAGCAGGCGGTTGGGCACCTGTGCGCCTGCGGCGTCGAACGTGCCATACTGGTAGGTGGTCAGGTTGTCGTTAGAGCGGTTGCCGTGCATGGTCATGCCCGAGAGCGAGATGTCGTCGCTCTTGGTGACGTGGAAGGTCAGACCGGCACGGGCAAAGAGTCCCCCACCCTTGTTCTCGTTGTCGCCCTCGCTCGTCTGGTAGTTCCGGAACAGTCCTGCGGCGTCCTTATAGCGCTGGTCGCTCATGTTGCCGCCACCGCCGCGCCGACGGCGATAGCCCACGTTGGCGTATGCGTCGAGCAGGCCGCTGGAGTAGTTGATGTTGCCGCCAACGTTCCAGCCCTTCTGCTGGTTGGCACCGGCCTGCAACGAACCGTAGTAGCCGGCTTTGCGGTCGCGCTTGAGGATGATGTTGATGATGCCGGCCGTGCCTTCGGGCGAATACTTCGACGAAGGATTGTCGATGACTTCAATGCGCTCGATGCTCTCGGCAGGTATCTGCTGCAGTATCTCGCCGCGGTTGTCGCTGGTCAGACCGCTGGCCTTGCCGTTGATCCACACCTCGACGCTCGAGTTGCCGCGCAGGGAGATTTCGCCGTCGGTGGTCACTTCCACCGAGGGAATGTTTTCGAGCAGGTCGCTGGCCGAACCGCCGGCAGCCGCCAGCACCTCGTCGACGGTGAAGGTCTTGCGGTCTACTTCCAGTTTCATCTGCGAGCGCTGGCCCGTCACCTGCACTTCCTGCAGCACCGTGGCGTCTTCGGCCAGATAGAGCACGGCATAGCTGTGGCGGCGCTGCTGTGGCGACAGCCGGAAGCGGCGCGTCAGGGTCTTATACCCCACAAACGACACCTGCAACGTGTACTGACCATCGGCCAGGCCACCAATGTTGAAGTGGCCGCCGGCATCGGTCACGCTGCCTTTTACCAACTTGCCCGTACTGCTATTGAGTACACTGACATTTACAAACTGAAGTGCATCGTTCGTCTGCTTGTCGACCACTCGGCCGCGCACCGAACCTTGTGCCCAAAGGGTGAGCACACCAAATAAAAGCGATACAAATAGGAATACAAAACGTTTCATACGATACTATTGACGCAGGAAGCCGATGGAAGTTTAACTTTTCTTCCACACTTTTTTACGTCAGGTAGTAAAACAGTGCTGCAATAATAATCAGGAGATAAGAACAGCCTTTCCAGATTTTGCCAAACACATAGCAGGCCAGAATGAGCATCAGGACCATGAAGATGTCGGAAAAACCAATGGAGACGAACGGATGAAACTCTTCCATCTCTTCTTCGAGACCGGTATCCATGCCACGCCGTGCCATGTCGCCCATGCCGCCAATGGCCTCGTCGTCGTCATCGCCCTGAGCAAAGGCCAAGACAGCAGACCACAACGAGAGGATGGTTAGATAGACCTTAAGTTTCCAGTTCTCCACTATTTCTTATTTTTAGGATGCAAAGATACTACATTATTTCAAAAAATCAGCATCTTTTCCTCTAAACATCAAACTTTTCACCTTTTAAAACACATTTTAAAACACGCAAGGCAACGCACGCAACTGCTCCATCAGGGTGCGGCCAAGGCGGCGATGGCCTTCGTCGTTGGGGTGCAGCAGGTCGGTCTCGGCATTGTTGAAATACTGGCCATGAGCCGGCACAACGGGCAGCAAACCGCTCAGCGCATTGATGTCGATGACGGGCACCGACCACACGCGACCCGCCTCGACGACGGCCTCAACATAGTCGGAGAACCACTCGCCAATGCGGTTCTGCACGTATTCGGAAGGCTGCACGTTCTTGTCGCCCACCTGGAACAAAGCACGATGGATGGGCGTGAGCAGCACGATCTGCTTGGTGGGATAGGCCGCCTTCAGCTGACTGAGGGCTATGTTGATACGGCCGCGCAGCGTCTTGGGATTCATGATGGGCTTGCGGGCCAGACGCGCCACCATGCCGCTCTCGTTGCCGCGGGCGAAGAACACCGTCGTATCGACCACCTCGTACCACTCGCCTAAGGGCACACCGTGGTTGAAGTCGTTGGTGCCCATGAATATCATGATGGCATCGACATCGTCGCCATGCTCCTGCTGCAACAAGCCCAACTGACGGGGAATGTCGTTCCACTGCCGGCCGCTCTTGCCGTAGACGTAGACCGTCTGTTGCAGCCAGTCTTGCAGGTAGCCCCAATACTTCGTCTTCGCCGCCTTATTGTTGGGGTCGGTAATCGAGTCGCCAAAATAGGCCACGCGCTTGCCCTGCCAAGGGTGTTGCTGAGCCTGCAGGCCACATGCCAAAAACAGGCTTAATATTAATAATAGGTGTTTCTTCATATCAAATGGTTGTTTGAAAACGGTTGCAAAGTTACATATTTCTTTTGAGAAATCAGCTCATTATAAGCAATTTATTACCCTTTTGTGGAAATGTTTTCTATTTTTTGCAATTTAACCAACTAATTGTTTGCTTTTTCCAAAAAATTGTTTATTTTTGCAAACAGATAAATAAAAATTACTAATCCTATAATACATTTTTAATTATGACACCGAACAACAACTATTCAAAATTGCTGGTTGGTATCCTGTTGACGGGAAGCATGGCTTTCACGGCATGCATGGACAGCAACTACGACGTGAGCGATTTGGACAAGAACGTTGCCTTTGGCTCCGACGAGGGACTGAAACTGCCTTCGAAAAATTCTACCAAGGAGATTGAACTGAGCGACCTGCTCGACATCGACGACAGCGACGTCATCTCGACCGACGAGAATGGCAACTACGTCTTTGCCAA
>CAMOTK010000091.1 GCA_946625715.1 uncultured Prevotella sp.
CGTCCCAACGTCATCATTGATGGCACTTGTGCCCGTCTGTCGCTCGATGGCCAGACGGCCTATCTCGCTCCTCGCGACTTTACAGCCCGCGAGGCGACGCTCAACCGCCAGCTGACCGTCCATCAGCCCGCCGCCGTCATGCTGCCGTTCAGTCTGTCGGCCGACAAAGCATCTCAGCTTGGCACCTTCCATGAGCTGAAGGCCGTCTCCTTCAATCGTGTCACGTTTGGCGAGCCAGTGCAAACAACCCTGAGCAGTCACACGCCCTATCTGTATATTCCCGCAGAGACCGCCGCTTCGTTCAACTTTAGCGATGTCGAGATTGCGCACAACGAAGCCATGCAGTACGGCGGACTCTTCCTCAGCGGAACCTACGAGCCTTATACCATCGCCGCCGACGTGCCTGTCTATCAGTGGGAAGCCGATGGCACCGCCTTTGGCGCCTTTGTGCGCCAGACCAGCGGCACAACCATCAGTCCGTTCGACGCCTGGCTGACGGTTTACTACGCCAACGACCGCCTGCAGGTGCAGGTTGAAGGCCGCGAAGACCTGGGCATCCATACCGTAGGCCATGCTGCCGAAGCCGACCTGTGGTACACACTCGACGGTCGTCCGATAGCCCGTCCGAATAGCAAGGGCATCTATATCCGTAACGGCCAGAAAACAGTCGTGCGATGAAGACAGCCATCAAAGTCATTGCCTTCGACGCCGACGACACCCTGTGGGACTGTCAGGGCCACTTCGACAGCGTGATGCAGGAGCTCTACACCCTGCTTGAGCCGTGGGTCAGTCGCGACCGTGCTGCCCAGGAGCTTTTTGCCACCGAGCGCAAGAACATGCCGCTCTGCGGCTTTGGCACCAAGGCCTTCACCCTGTCGATGCTCGAGACGGCCATGCGCGTGTCGCACTACGAACTGTCGGCCCGCCAGCTCAGTGCCCTTCAGCAGCGCTGCTACACGCTGCTCGAACTGCCCGCCACACCGCTTCCCGGCGTTGCTGAGACGCTCGAAACGTTGCAGCGCCAAGGCCGTCGCATGGTGGCCTTCACCAAGGGCGAACTGCTCGACCAAGAGAACAAGATGATGCGCTCCGGTCTGGGCCACTTCTTCGAACATGTTGAGATTGTGAGCAACAAGGGCGAGGCCGAGTTCCTGGCCCTTTGCCGCAAGCTCGGCGTGCGTCCCGACGAGCTGCTCATGGTGGGCAACTCGCTGAAGAGCGACATTGCGCCGGCACTGGCCATCGGTGCCTGGGCCGTCCATATTCCCTTTGAGATTACGTGGGAATTGGAGCATCAAGATGATTTTTCTCACCCAAAACTCATAAAAATCGGTCGTTTTGGTGAGATTATAAGAATTATTTCTTATCTTTGTAGCGACTAAATATCAAAAGTACGGCTACATGCTGCAATTGCTTAGACAATTAGTTGTCGCATTTGTCATTGCATGGTTCATTCCGCTATTTGTTGCGGCAGGAAACCATGACATGAATGTCTTCACGACCGACCATCCGTTGGTCTATGAAGACAAGTGGGACATGTGGCCCTACGCTTTCCTCGACGAGCAAGGTCAGCCAACAGGTTTCAATATCGATTTGGTGAAGCTGTTGATGAACGAACTCAAGATTCCCTACCATATTGTGCTCAAGCCTGGCAAGGAAGTACGCTCCGACGTGCTCGAAGGCCGTGCCCACTTGACGTTCGGACTGGCCGACAGTCTGAACCGCTGCTTCACCACCTACAGCAAGTCTGTGGTACAGCTCTTCACCCATAGCGTGGTCAGCATGAAGGCGCAGCCCGTGAGCGTGCGGACCATCGACGACCTGAAGCGCGAGAAAGTGGTGGTCTACGACAACAGCTGCACCCACCGCCTGATGAAAGACTATGGGTGGGAAGACAATGCCATACCCTACGTCGACATGAAGGAGGCCATTGTCAATCTCATCAACAAGAAGCAGGGGCAGATAGTGTGGAACACAGCCTCGCTGGAGTGGCTCCTGCGCATCTACAACAACGACAACCTGCGCATCACCGACTTCGAGATGCCTGTGAGCAAGTACCGCATGGTTTCGCCCGACACCGTCCTGCTGGCCCGTCTCGACAGTGCTTTCGCCATGATATGTGCCGACGGCAAGCTCGATGCCATACAGAACAAGTGGTTCTATCCCGACCGCCAGACCGGTAGCATCCCCATGTGGCTGTGGTATGTGGCGGCAGCGTCGCTGCTGGTCATGTGTGTCGTGTTGTTCTATAACCTCAGCTACCACTTGCACGACCGCAAACTGACACGCATCAGCGAGGCCCGCATTCGCCGGCTCAGTCTCATTCTCAAGGCCACCAATATCAATGTGTGGCTCTACGATGTAGCCCAGAAGCGTTACAGTAAGATAGACCCCAACGGGCAGTTCGGCCAGAGCTTCGATGGCATCTCGCTTATGCAGCGCTTTAAATCCCAGCAGTTTGTCAAGTTGCGCGAAGCCATTGACCATATCATCAATATGGAGTCGGAAAAGGAAGTGCTGGAGATCGATATGGTCGACCACCAGAACGAAGGACTGGGTAGCCGCAGCATGCAGGTGACCCTCTCTGTACTCACGCGAGAGCGAGGCCGTCCGCATACCATCATCGGCGTCTCCACAGACATTACCGATTTGCGCCGCCAGAAGCAGCAAATCAAGGAGCGCCGCCTACGCTACCAGACCGTGTTCTCCTCGGCCATGGTCGATATGGTCTATTTCGACGAGCATGGCTTGGTGACCGACATGAACGAGCGTGCCCAGCAGACCTTCCAAATCGACTTGGAAGGTGCCATCCGCGAACACTACGACTTGGAGCGCGGCTCCGGCATCAAGGATGTAGACCCGCAGACCTTGGGCTACTACTACGTCACCCGTTTCCTTGACGACCCGAACGCCCCCAATGGTACCATGTACTACGAGTTGCAGCTTGTGCCTGTCTACGATGACAAAGGCAAGTTGCTCAATATCTATGGCTCTGGTCTCGACGTGACCGAGACGGCCCGCGCCTACCACCACATACAGAATGGCATTCGCCAGTTGGAGAATGCCACCGAGCAGGTGAGCCAGTATGTCAAGAAAATCAACTATGCTTTGGGCGTCAGTGGTGTGCGCTTGGTGACCTACTCGCCCCACGACCACCTGCTCCGGTTCTATAGCGAGATAGATGTGGTGCAGCTGACGCTGACCCAGGCCCGCGCGCTCAACGTGGTGTGTCCCGATTCGAAGTGGGCCGCACTGCGTGTTTTCGACAGCATGGACAAGTTTACCACAGAGAACATCGAGTCAGACATCTGCACCCAGCTCCGCATCAACGGCCGGCAGCTTTACCTGCACTTCGACTTCATTCCCAACTTCGATAAGAACGGCGAGGTGAAAGACTATTTCGGCCTCTGCCGCGACACCAGCGAGATTAAGGAGATTCAGCAGCTCTTGGAGAAAGAGTCGGAGCGCGCCCAGGAAGTAGAGAGCCTGAAGAGCCATTTCCTGCACAACATGAGCTTCGAGATTCGTACACCGCTCAACTCCGTGGTCGGCTTCTCCGAACTCTTCAAAGAGCCCCATTCGCCCGAAGAAGAAACGTTCTTCATCAGCGAAATCAAGCGCAACTCAGCCTATCTGCTGCGCCTCATCAACGACATTCTGTTCATCTCCCGACTCGATGCCCACATGATAGAAATCAACAAGCAGCCCGTCGACTTCTCGAAGACCTTTGGCGGCCACTGCGAGGCCGGCTGGGGCAATGCTAAGCGCGAGGGCGTGCACTATGTGATAGAGTCGCCCTACGACGAGTTGGTGGTCGACATCGACGACGTCAACGTGGGGCGCATCATCGAACAGATAACGGCCAATGCGGCCCACTATACCAAGAAGGGCTTGGTGCAGGCCTCCTACGACTACATAGGCAATGCCCTTGTGGTGACCATCCGCGACACGGGCGAAGGCATGTCGCAAGAGGTGCTCTCGCGCGTGTTCGAGCGGTTTGTCAGCGGCCCGCACAGCGGCACCGGTCTGGGACTTCCCATCTGTCAGGAGCTGGCCAGTCAGCTGGGCGGTCATATCGACATCTCTTCCGAAGAAGGCAAAGGCACCACCGTATGGGTCAGCATGCCGGCAACACTCATCAGCTCCAAGAAACAATTATTCGAACAATGAACAGGCCATCAACACCATATCCCCGTCGACCGCAGCAGATATGCTTCCTGAAGTATCTGCTTCTGCTGCTACTGTTGGTCCCGCTGGCAGCAGGTGCGCAGTCGCTGCAGCAGAAGTACACAGCGCGGCGCCCCCTAATCATCGTCGGCGACTGGGATACGCCCCCCTTCACTTTCAACAACATCCAAGGGCAGGCCGACGGCTATTGTATCGATGTGCTCGAAGCGGTGCTCAATCAGCTGAACATTCCCCACACGTTCATGCTCATGGAGCGCTCCTATGCCCTGCGCATGTACATGAACAAGGACGTCGATGCCATCATCGACCCGACGGTCGAGACAATGGGCGAAAGCTATCGCTCCGAGTCCGTGCTGGGTTACTATAAGATACAGATAGCCTCCAACAAGCGCACACCGCCCATCACCAAGCTCGACCAGTTGAAGCAGGCCGAAATGGTGGTGGTGAAGAGTGGCGACGACGTGTCGCAGGATGTGCTCTCCCACTTGTTGCCCGACTTGAAGGTCGAGGAACATTCGCCGCGCGACGCCTTGGCCGGGCTGGCCAACGGCAAGTACACCTACTTCATCTGGGTGGGCGAGGCACTGAAGAATGAGGTGAAGCGCCTGGGACTGTCCCACCTGCTCACCGTCAACGACGTGCCCCTGTCAACGGGCCATCTCCATCTGACGTGCTACGACAAGGCCCTGCTTGAGCAGATTGACGACCAGATAGTCCGCATGGAGCTCAACGGCTCGCTCGAGCAGTTGCGCAAGAAGAGGTTCTCCGATCAATCTTCCGACAACTATCTGGTGTACTGGGTGCTGGCCTTCATCGTCATTGCCCTGGTCGTCTCCGTTGTCTTCGGCGTGTTCAATCGTCTGGCCCATCGCCGCGTGAAGCAGAAGGCCGACCGCCTGAACCTCTTGGGCGACATCTTGCACCAAGCCCTCAGTATCAGCGCCTATTCGGTCGTAGAATACGACGTGAGCCGCGACCGCTTCACCAACAGCTACGGCCACGTGCTGCCCGACGAAGGCATCACGATGGAGCAGCTTCTGGAAGGCATCGACGAGAACAAGCGCGCGACTGCCCGCATCGATATGCAGAGCCTGTTAGACGGCTACGAGGGCACCCTCGACCTGATGAACCGCTGGAACTTCGGCACGCCCGACCATCCCTGCTGGGTCGATGTGCATGGCTATGCCGTGGCCGAAATCACCCCGGGCAAAGGCACGACCAAGATTATCTCCACCATGCAGAACCTCTCTTCCATACAGGAAGAAGAGCACCGCGAACAGGAGTTGATTAATAAGTATATCATGATGTTCGACCGCCTGCTTATCCCCATGTCGTTCTACGACAAGGACGGGCGCCTCGTCGATGCCAATGCGAAGATGATAGAGCTGTGCGAAATCAACAATGAAACGCGCAGATACTATTTCTGGGAAACGCTCCTGCAAGACACTCACCTCATTGTCGACGACTTCGACCCCAACAACCACGAAATCTTCCATGCCTGCCAGCACATGTACTATCCGGAGCTGAACCTCGACAAGTACATTGAGTTCCGCCTGCAACCCGTGTTCGACGACAATGGCGAACTGGCCTACCACACTGTCACGGCCCTCGACGTCACGGCCGAGCGCGAGCTGTACCTCAGCAAGAAGGCCTACGACGACCATCTCCATGCGGCAGCCGACCGACTTGCCGAAAGTGAGCAGCGCATGTACTATCTGTTGAAGAGCTGCAACATGTATTTCTTTGAGACCGACAACGAGAAGCAGACCATCAGTTTTGCGCGCAAACTGAACAACCCCGAATATACCATCACCTATCAGCAGTACGTGAAGAGCGTTGTGGAAGATGAGCGCCAGAAAATTGTCGATTTCTTGTCTGATATGAATAATCGGGTCAAGTCGTTCAATATCCTCCATCACTTCTATTACACACCCAACAGCCCCGAAGAATCCTGGTACATCCTGAGCGGCTCGCCCTCATACGACCAGGATGGCCGCGTGAAGGGCTACTTCGGCGTGGCACGCAACGTCACCGAGCTGATGGAAGCGCAGCAGCAACTGCGCATAGAGACCGCCCGGGCCGAAAACTCGGGCATGCGCAAGAGTGCCTTCCTGGCCAACATGACCCACGAGATACGCACGCCGCTCAACGCCATCGTGGGCTTCTCCGACCTCATGCAGTTTGTGGAAGACCCCGCCGACCGCGAAGAGTTCATACGCATCATCCTGAACAACTGCGACATGCTGCTCCGCCTCATCAACGACATTCTCGAAGCCTCGAATGCCGATGCCGGACAGCTGCGCATCAATCCCGTCGACCTCGACTTCGCACAGGCCTTCGACGACATCTGCCAGACGCTGGCCCAGCGCGTGCAGAACCCCGAGGTGGCCTTCATTGCCGACAACCCCTACAAGCACTATCGCACGCGCCTCGACAAGGCCCGCATCCACCAGGTGTGCACCAACTTCGTGACCAACGCCGTGAAGTACACCCAGAAGGGACACATCAAGATGGGCTATCGCGAGCAGGACGGCGGCCTCTACATCTACTGCGAAGACACCGGCGCCGGCATTGCCAAGGATAAGCAGAGCAGCGTGTTCGACCGCTTCGTCAAGCTCAACGACTACGTGCAGGGCACCGGTCTCGGTCTGAACATCTGCCGCAGCATTGCCGAACTCTGTGGCGGCCGCATCGGCGTAGAGTCGGAAGGCGAGGGCCACGGCTGCACGTTCTGGATTTGGATTCCCTGTCGGCGGCGCGAATAATGGGCGTATTTCTTTTTTATTAGCAAGAAATTCACTACCTTTGCAGCCAAATTAGCAAAAACCAAACATCATGGAAAAGAAAAACTATAAGCGTATCACCGTGACTTCGGCTTTGCCCTATGCCAACGGTGGCGTCCACATCGGCCACCTGGCCGGTGTCTATGTGCCTGCCGACATCTACGTGCGCTATCTGCGCCTGAAGAAGAAAGACGTCATGTTCATTGGCGGCAGCGACGAGCATGGCGTGCCCATCACCATCCGTGCACGCAAGGAAGGTATCACACCGCAAGACGTGGTCGACCGCTACCACAAGATGATTAAGGACTCGTTCGAGCAGTTCGGCATCTCCTTCGACATCTATAGCCGCACCACCTCGGAAACGCACCACAAGTTTGCCGCCGACTTCTTCCGCAAACTCTATGACGAAGGCAAACTCGTGGAACAAACCACCACACAGCTCTACGACGAAGAGGCCCACCAGTTCCTGGCCGACCGCTACGTCGTGGGCGAGTGCCCCTACTGCCACAACGAAGGCGCCTACGGCGACCAGTGCGAGAAGTGCGGGCGCGACCTTTCGCCAACAGAACTCATCAACCCCAAGTCGACCATCAGCGGCTCTACGCCTGTGCTGAAAGAGACCAAGAACTGGTATCTGCCCCTCAACGAGTATCAGCAGTGGCTGCGCCAGTGGATTCTCGAGGGCCACAAGGAGTGGCGCTCCAACGTCTACGGACAGTGCAAGTCGTGGCTCGACATGGACCTGCAGCCTCGCGCCATGACGCGCGACCTCGACTGGGGCATCCCCGTGCCCGTCGAAGGTGCCGA
>CAMOTK010000092.1 GCA_946625715.1 uncultured Prevotella sp.
TACCTTCTTCGGGTCGACGAGCACAATTTTCAGCTCGGCGGGGTGCTTCTTGTAGAGCAGCGAGGTGATGATGGCATTCAGACCTACCGACTTGCCCTGACCCGTAGCACCGGCTACGAGCAGGTGGGGCGCCTTGGCGAGGTCGAACATGAATACCTCGTTGGTGATGGTCTTGCCGATGGCGCAGGGCAGCTCCATGGTCGACTCCTGAAACTTCTTGGAGTTGAGTATAGACTCCATCGAGACGATAGAGGGCTTGGCGTTTGGCACCTCAATGCCGATGGTGCCCTTGCCGGGTATGGGGGCAATGATACGTATGCCGAGGGCCGAGAGGCTCAGTGCTATGTCGTCTTCGAGCGAGCGTACCTTCGAGATGCGCACACCGGGGGCGAGGGTGATTTCGTAGAGCGTGATGGTGGGGCCCACGGTGGCCTTGATGCTGTTGATTTCCACGCCAAAGGAGCGTAGCACCTCGGTAATGCGGTTTTTGTTGGCCATCTGCTCCTGCATGTCAATGTAGGGCTTGCCGTCGTTCTCGTACTTCTTCAGCAGGTCGAGCGTGGGATAGTGGTAGTTCTCCAGGTCGCGCTTCGGGTCGTAGGGTTCCAGGCTCTGTCCGCCCACGTCGACGAGCGTCTTGCCGTCGGCCGTCTCTTCCTCTTCGGCCACTGCCACTTCCAGCTCGGGGTCGGCCAGTGGCTTCTGCTTCTTGGGCGCCAGGGGCTCGGGGTCGTCGTCGGCATGGCTGTCGTTGGTCAGGCTGAACCCGTCGTCGACCACTGGCTCGCCAAGGTCGGGAAACTCTACCGTCTGCGCCTGCGGATTGTCGAACACCTCGGGGTCTTCCACCGTCTGTATCTGGTCTTCATAGCTGTTCTCGGGCGCTTCTTTCGATGTGTCGACCACGTGGAAGTCTATGCGGTTGGAGAAGTACTTGATGGGGTTGAGCAGCTTGCGTATGATGTAGATGGTCTCGGCGCTCAGATAGATGAGGAAGGCCAGGGCCACGAGCACGAGCAGGGCCGTCAGACCGGGCGTGCCTATCAGTCCGCCTACGTGCTGGCTGATGGCCAGTCCGTGGTCGCCGCCGGGGTTGTAGTGCTTGTCGGCAAACAGGGGCGTCAGATACTGCGCCAGGGCCACCGAGAGCCACACCATGCTCACCGCCATGGCAAAGAACCACTTCCAGAGGTTCAGCTTGTAGGCCTTCATCATCTGCAGGGCCACCACGAGCAGGAAGGCGGGTATGAAGAAGGCGGGCAGGCCGAAGCAGCGCTTCACGAAGAAGTCGGCCACGTAGGCACCCACCGAGCCGCAGGTGTTCGAGAACTCGCCGTGCATGTTGGCCATCTCGCCCGCTTGCAGGTGGTCGACGTAGCTCTGGTCGGCCTGTCCCGATGTGAGGAAGGAGACGAACGAGAGCGTCAGATAGCCTGCCACGATGAGCAGGAAGAAGCCGATGAAGAAGTTCACCCGCTCGTGGGCAAACAGGTTGCTGAGGCCGATGGACTCGCCAAACGAGGCCTTGCTTTCCGATGTACGTTTGCTGCTATTTTGTTTCTTTGTCTTGCGTGCCATTGTCTGTTGTCTTGATTTTGAGATTGCAAAGGTACACAAAAAAAAATTAACCGCCAAATTTTCGCACGTTCATATTATAATATTTGCACGAATTTGGCACGAATCTCTCGCGCACCCCACCATTATGTTACAATGTAACAATGTTACAACGTAACAATAAGGTACTTCCAACATGCAGACCTCGAAGAGTAGTCTTATTAATAAATAATATAATATTATAATATTATATTATTCTTATACCCCATGGGCGCACCATCTCAAACATGCTTATTGTAACATTGTAACATGTTACATTGTCACAAAATGCCGCCCGACCCGGTGGCCGAGCAGTCCGGAAACGTAACCTGCGGCGCACAAAATCGTAATTGGCGGCCCACCGAGGCGTAACCCGCCAAAATAATAGCCGAACGTTTGCGCGTCTCAGTTTTTTTTCGTACCTTTGCATCAAGATATGAAAAAGATACTCTACAGCCAGTACAACAAGAAGCTCATCCCCACCCTGCCCCGCGTGCTATTTCCAGGAAGGATGGTCGTCGTGGTCAGTGCTGCAGGCGCCGAAAAGGCCGTCGACTACCTGCTCAGCCAGCCCATCTTGGGCGTCGACACCGAGACCCGCCCCTCGTTCAAGAAAGGCCATCAGTACACCGTGGCACTGCTCCAAGTGGCCTCCCACGACGTCTGCTTCCTCTTCCGCCTGAACCACATCGGCATGCCCCCGGCCATCATCCGACTCTTAGAGGACACCACCGTGCCGAAAGTGGGCCTCTCGTGGCACGACGATTTAAGCTCACTCCATCGGCGGGCCGACTTCAAACCGGGCCATTTCATCGACTTGCAAGACCACATGCGCGAACTCGGCATAGAAGACCTCAGCCTGCAGAAGCTCTACGCTAACTTCTTCGGCCAGCGCATCAGCAAGCGCGAGCAGCTCACCAACTGGGAGCGAGACATTCTCGACGACCACCAGAAGCTCTACGCCGCCACCGACGCCTGGGCGTGCATCATGCTCTACGAAGAACTGACAAGCCTCAAGCAGTCAGGCAATTACGAACTTAGAATTAAAGAAGATTAGAACCATGAAACAAGTCTATCTCAAAAGAGGAAAAGAGGAAAGTCTGAAACGCTTCCACCCCTGGATTTTCTCGGGAGCCATCCACCATACCGACGACCAGCTGCAAGAGGGCGACACCGTGCGCGTCATCACCGCCGACAACCGCTACATTGCCACCGGCCACTACCAGCAGGGCTCCATTGCCGTGCGCGTGCTCACCTTCAGCGACGTGCCCATCGACCAAGACTTCTGGGCCTCGCGGCTGGCCTCGGCGCTCCACATGCGACAAGCCATCGGGCTGGCCGACTCGCCACAGAGCAACGCCTACCGACTGGTACACGGCGAGGGCGACCTGCTGCCAGGACTCATCATCGACGTCTACGGACAGACGGCCGTCATGCAGGCCCACAGCATAGGCATGCACCTCTGCCGCAAAGCCATTGCCGAGGCCCTCGGCCGGGTGATGCAGGGCCGCATAGCCAACATCTACTACAAGAGCGAGACCACACTGCCCTTCATGGAGCCCGAGAACGGCTTCCTCATGGGCGGCAGCGACGACAGCATAGCCGTGGAAAACGGGCTGAAGTTCTACGTCGACTGGCTGCGCGGCCAGAAGACGGGCTTCTTCGTCGACCAGCGCGACAACCGCTCGCTCCTGGAGCACTATGCCAAGGGCAAGCGCGTGCTCAACATGTTCTGCTACACGGGCGGCTTCTCATTCTACGCCATGCGGGGCGGCGCACAGCTGGTACACTCGGTCGACAGCAGCGCTAAAGCCATCGAGCTGACCAACCGCAACGTGGCCCTCAACTTCCCCGGCGACCAGCGCCACCAAGCCTTCTGCGACGATGCCTTCAAGTATCTCGACCAGATGGGCGACCAGTACGACCTCATCATCCTCGACCCACCGGCCTTCGCCAAGCACCGCGGCGCGCTACACAATGCGCTGAAGGGCTACACCCGACTGAACCAGAAGGCCTTCGAGAAGATAGAGCGGGGCGGACTGCTCTTCACCTTCTCCTGCTCGCAGGTGGTCACGAAAGACAACTTCCGCAATGCGGTATTCACAGCCGCCGCGCTCGCCGGTCGCAAGGTGCGCATACTCCACCAGCTGCACCAGCCGGCCGACCACCCCATCAACATCTACCACCCCGAAGGCGAATACCTGAAAGGCCTCGTGCTCTATGTTGAATAAGGTCAGCGCATACATCCACCGCCACCAGCTGCTCACACCCGAAGGCCGCTACATCGTGGCTCTCAGCGGCGGTGCCGACAGCGTGGCACTGCTCCTCATACTCCAGCAGCTGGGCTATCAGATTGAGGCGGCCCACTGTAACTTTCACCTGCGCGGCCAGGAGTCGGAGCGCGACGAGCGGTTTGTCGAACAACTCTGCCAGCAGCGCCACATAGCGCTACACCGGGCCCATTTCGACACGCAAGCCTACGCCCGACTGCACAAGGTGAGCATCGAGATGGCAGCACGCGAACTGCGCTACCGCTACTTCGAGCAGCTGCGCCAAGACCTCAACGCCCAAGGCATCTGCGTGGCCCACCACCAGGGCGACAGCATTGAGACGGTGCTCATCAACCTCGTGCGGGGCACGGGCATCCACGGACTCACGGGCATCCAGCCGCGCCAAGGCTACATTCTGCGCCCCCTGCTCTGCATCAGCCGACAGGACATTGAGCGCTTTCTGCAGCAGGCCCAGCAAGACTACGTCACCGACAGCACCAACCTCATAGACGATGTGGTACGCAACAAAATCCGACTCAACATTCTGCCGCTCCTGCGCAGCATCAATCCTTCAGTAGACGAGGCTATCCTGCTCACGGCCAACCGCTTATCAGACGTGGCACGCATCTACGACGAAGCCATGAAAACCAGCATGGCAGCCGTAGCAAGCGGCAAGTACGTCGACGCTGAAAGCCAGCCCGTCGAAGCCCGAAAGACGTCAGTCGACCTTGAACTGCTCAGCCGCCAAACGGCCCCCGAGGCGGTACTCTTCGAACTGCTCTCGCCCCTCGGATTCTCGCCAGCCACCATCGAACAAATCTACGCCCATCTCGACGCCGATTCGGGCCGCACATGGACTTCGGCTACCCACGAGGTGGCCATCGACCGCCGACGGCTGCTCGTCGAGCCCAAGACGCCCCCACCGGCACCCATGCGACTGCCCGAGCCGGGCACCTACGTCGGCCACGATGGTCAGCGCCTGCGCCTCACCCTAAAAGACGGCTGCTTCATAGAGAAAAAAGCCTCGCTCGCCTGCCTCGATGCCGAGAAGGTGGTCTTCCCACTCACCCTACGACCCGTGGCCACAGCCGACCGCTTCACACCATTGGGCATGAAGGGCACCCGACTGGTCAGCGACTTCCTCACCGACCTGAAGTTCTCCGTCTTTCAGAAGCGGCGCCAAATGGCCGTCTGCGATGCTCTCGGCACCATCGTCTGGCTGGTAGGCTTGCGCATTGACCACCGCTTCCGCGTGACGGAAAACACACGAAAAACACTTGTTATGGAAACGTCACATACCGCATCTCGCGCACTATGCGACCCTGACGGCGAAGAATGTAGCTGCTGGGATTCTTGCTGCTGAAACGGCGCGGATTGGGCAGCGTCACCGCTATCAGCGCACACTGGGCCTTGCTCAGCTCGCTGGCATGACAATCGAAATGCTCGCGAGCCACTGCCTCTACACCATAGATGCCCTCGCCCATCTCTATCGAGTTCAGATAGACTTCCATAATCCGCTCCTTGCCCCACAACAGCTCGATAAGGGCCGTGAAGTAGACCTCGAAGCCCTTGCGCACCCACGAGCGGCCGGGCCAAAGAAAGACGTTCTTGGCCGTCTGCTGACTGATGGTGCTGGCACCAAGCTTGTTCTTGTGCTTGCCCTCGAGATTGCGCTTGGCGGCATGCTCAATGGCCTTGAAGTCAAAGCCGTTGTGCTCCAAGAAGCGCGCGTCCTCGCTCGCCATCACTGCCAGGGGCATGTTTTCCGACATTTCGGAGAGCGACACCCAGTGGTGGCTCAGCTTCAGTTCCCTACCCTCGCTGATTTGCTGGCTGCAGCGAATGAACATCAGCGGCGTGAAAAACACCGGCACAAAGCGCAGAAGCACAACAGAAAGAATCGTGGAAGCAAAGAATGCCACCACGATCCATTTCACTATTTTCTTAATAAATTTCAAACTTCAAAATTCAAAATTCAAACTTCAAAATTCAAAATCACTGCAGCGTGCCGTTCTCAGCAGCCTTAATCATGTTCTGAGAAGCATACATGTACACCTCTACACGGCGGTTCTGCTTGCGACCCTCGGCGGTACTGTTGTCGGCAACGGGGTTGGTTGAGCCCTGGCCGTCGACGCTCTTAATCTGAGCCGAGCCTACGCCCTGACCCTTCAGATAGGTCTCGACAGCCTGTGCACGTTTCACAGAGAGCGGATTGTTGATGGCGTCGGTACCCGTGTTGTCGGTATGGCCGAAGATGGCAATATCGCAGTCGCTGTTGTTCTTCAGCACCTTGGCAAACTCGTTGAGCGAGTTCTTCGAGGCAGCACTCAGCGTAGAGCTGTTGGTGGCGAAAAGAATGCCCGAGTCGAAGGTCACCTTCACGCCCTGCAGGCCGTTGGCATCGGTAATCTGTTCCACCTGTGCGTTTTTCACAGCCTCGGCCTGAGCCTTCACTTTGTCCATGTGCTTGCCAATGATGGCACCTGTGGTAGCACCGACGGCCGTACCCACGGCTGCACCTACGGCAGTGTTGCCTGCCAGCTTGCCAACTACGGCACCCAAAACGGCACCGGCACCGGCACCAATACCCGTACCCTTAGCGGTGTTGTTACATGCGCTCATCACAATTCCTGCACACAGTGCGAGGATAGCAACTTTCATTTTTTTCATAATGTCTTCTTCTTTATTTGTGTTAAACAATCAATTTCTGCATGCAAAGATAACAATAAAATCAAAAACAGCACGCTTATTTCGCATTTTTTATGTATTTTTGCACCCAAATCTGATTTACAACAAAATTGAAATGGCAAAAGAATTAAAAGATTTGACAAAAAGAGCCGACAACTATAGTCAGTGGTACAACGACCTGGTCGTGAAAGCTGACTTGGCTGAACAGTCGGCCGTTAGAGGATGCATGGTCATCAAACCCTATGGCTACGCCATCTGGGAGAAGATGCAGCACCAGCTCGACCAAATGTTTAAAGAGACAGGCGCCCAGAATGCCTACTTCCCACTGCTTATCCCCAAGTCGTTCCTCAGCCGCGAGGCCGAACACGTAGAGGGGTTTGCCAAGGAGTGTGCCGTGGTCACGCACTACCGTCTGAAAGCAGTCGACGGCGGCGTGGTGGTCGACCCGGCTGCCAAGCTCGAAGAGGAGCTCATCGTGCGCCCCACCAGCGAGACCATCATCTGGAACACCTATAAGAACTGGATTCACTCGTGGCGCGACCTGCCGCTGATGTGCAACCAGTGGTGCAATGTCATGCGCTGGGAGATGCGCACACGCCCCTTCCTGCGCACTTCGGAATTTCTTTGGCAGGAAGGACACACGGCCCACGCCACACGCGAAGAGGCTGAGCAGGAGGCTCAGAAGATGCTGAAGGTCTATGCCAAGTTTGCCGAAGAATACATGGCCGTACCGGTGCTGCAGGGCGTGAAGAGCGAGACGGAACGCTTCGCTGGCGCACTCGACACCTACACCATCGAGGCTATGATGCAGGACGGCAAGGCCCTGCAGAGCGGCACTTCGCACTTCCTCGGACAGAACTTCGCCAAGGCTTTCGAGGTCACTTACCTGAACAAGGAGAACAAGCCCGAGTATGTATGGGCCACCTCGTGGGGCGTTTCCACACGCCTCATCGGCGCACTCATCATGACCCACAGCGACGACAATGGTCTCGTGCTGCCCCCGAAGCTCGCCCCCATCCAGGTGGTCATCATCCCCATCGCCACCAAGCCCGAGCAGATGGAGCTGGTCAACAAGGAAGTACAGCCCATCATCGACGAGCTGCGCAAGAAGGGCATCACCGTGAAGTTCGACGATGCCGACAACAAGCGTCCTGGCTTTAAGTTTGCCGACTACGAGCTGAAGG
>CAMOTK010000093.1 GCA_946625715.1 uncultured Prevotella sp.
GGATTGGACGCCCATTTTTGAGGGCTTTTGCAAGCCGCTAACTATCAGGCGGTTGCAAAAGCGTACCCTCATTTTATTTCATGGCGCTCTCGATGTGCTCCATGTAGATGGCTTGTATCTCGGGAATCTCGCCAAGACCTTCCAGCACGACGTCGACGGTGAAGCCGGCTTGCTCCAACTGCTGGCGCCAACGGCGGTCGATGTCGTTGGTGGCATGGCCGCCGGCAATGAAGAGCAGGGGCACGAGCTTTACGCGGCGGGCACCGGCCTCGCGCAGCTGTGCGAGAAGGGTGTCGTAGGTGGGATAGCCCTCGATGGTGGCCACGTGGTGGTTGCGGTGGCCGGCGGCGTGCAGCATGTAGTCGAGCTGGCTGTAGAGCGCGGTGGCGGGGCCTGCCGTGCCGTGGCCCACGAACACGACGTGCTGCAGACTGTCGGCCGAGGCCGGATGGCGCTTCACCAGGATGTTGCAGACGCGCTGGGCGTCGTCGACGCTGTAGAGCAGGGGATGGCCCACGCCGATGCTGCTGAAGTCGGCTGCGAGCTGGTCGGCCACGCCGCGAATCTGCTGCTGCTCGGTGCCCTCGATGACGTTGCTCGACTGCACCACTACATGGCGGTAGCCCTCGCGTTGCAGCTGGCGCAGGGTTTCGTAGAGCGTGGCTTTCTCAACGCCCTTGGCTTTGAGCCGTTTCATAATCATGCGCGAGGTCCAGGCTTCGCGCATGTCCATTTGCGGAAAGCGCTGGCGGGCCAGGTCGTTCAGCCTGTCGATGGTCTTCTGGCGCGGTGCGTCGTAGGTGGTGCCGTAGTGCACCATGACGAGGGCCGTCTTCTCAGAACGCACAGCATCCTGTGCATGGAGGCCCACACACAGGATGCTGAGGAGTGATAATAAGAGGTTTCGCATACTTTCTTAGTCCTCGATGATACGGATTTGCTCGAAGAAGAAGCCTTCGGCCACGTCGGAAGCGTGGAGCACCTCGCCCGTCTTCACGTCGTAGGAGTAGATGGCGGGAGCGGCATCCTTGGTGTTCACACCGAAGTAGACCTTGCCTTCTTTCTTGGCAAAGGCCGAGCGCTGTGCGAAGCGGCCGCTGCTGTAGTCGATGTCCTTGCCGCCGAACTGCATGCGCTGGCGCGTCTTGGCATTGAGGTCAACGATAGAGTAGTAGTGGCTGTAGCTGTCGATGCTGTTCATCACGGCCAGCTTGCCCTTGCTGTTGGTCTCGGTCAGGTTGTCGTTGCGCGAGTAGCAGAACACCTTGCCGTTGCCCAGATACTGCACTGTGAGCAGTTTGCCCTCGGAGTTGGGGAAGCCGTTGTAGCCTGCCTCGAAGTTGGTCTCGCCCTTCTTGATGCGCATCAGTGTGCCAATCTCGCGGTTCAGGCCGTCGACGTCCTTATCGACGAAAGCAACCAGATAGAGGTTGTCCTGCTCGTCGAAGAAGGTGGTCTGCTGCAGCAGTTCGCCGTAGGCCGAGCCAGCCATTTCGCCCACATGGTCGGTGTTCAGGTTGTCCTGCTCCACGGCCATTGTCTCGGCATTGATGACGGCTACGTGGAAGTGGCCTTCGTTGGTGGCCGTCCTGCCGCTGCCCTTCTTGTTGAAGTAGAAGTAGAACAGCTTGCCGTCGCTCTTACGATAGGCGGCGATGCCACTGGTGGTGAAGGTCTCCCAACCCTCGGCCACCTTCAGGTCGAGCGTGCCCTCGGAGAGGATGGTCATGTTGTCGGTGTTGAGCTTGGTCCAGAGAATGGCGTTCTTCTCGCCGTTGGCAGCCATGATGAGCAGGGTGTTGTCGTTGAGCCAAGCGTGGCAGTACTGGCGGGTGTTGTAGGTGTTCTGCTTGAACGGCTGAGCCTGCACCACCTGCATGCGGTTGTTGACAAACTGCAGCTTGACAAACTGCTTGGCGTCGACGGGCACCTGATAGTAGTACTTGCCCTTGACGATGGCTTCCATGGAGTAGTCGGCATTGATTTCGCAACCCTCGTTGGCAAAGCCGATGGGGTCGGCCACAACCAGACTGTTGAGGCTCTTCATGATGGTGGTCACGTCGCGACCCATGCCGCCCTGCTTGCCCACGGTGACGGTGATGTCGAAGTGGTAGGGAGCAATCGTTTCTTTTTCGCCGCCGTCCTTGGTGTCGTCGTCGTTGGAGCAGGCGGTCATCGAGATGCTGAGCACTGCGGTCAGCATCAGGAATAGTAGTGAATTAAGTTTTTTCATTGCTTTTTGTTATTTGATTAATTAATAAAGAGCCGGAATTTGGCAAACAGTGCCCTGCCGGGCTTCTGCAGCTTGTAGTTGTCGTAGATGGTGGCGTTGAGCACGTTCTGGCACTCCAGCGAGAGGTTGTAGCGGTCGCGGTGCCAGGAGTAGGTCAGGCTGGCGTCTACCTCGTGCTTCGTAGGTATGCGGGCCTTGGTGTCGCGGGCGCCGTAGCCTTCCCACGAGAGGAAGAACCAGTGCACCCACTGATAGGCAGCGCCAAGGCGCAGGCGGTCGCCGTTCTGGAAGAGGTCGGGCAGCGTGTACTGTGCTTCGGCCGTGGCGAAGAACCAAGGGCGGTTGGGCACATGGTTGTTGAACGTGACCGAGGGTTTGCCGTCGCTCTTGTAGCGCTGCCGGTCGCGGGCGTCCTGCCAGCTCACGTTGCCCATCAGCTGCAGGCGTTGCTGATAGTCGTAGCGCACCTCGGCCTCCAGGCCCTTGATGTGCACGGCAGGCACGTTGACGTACTGCATCATGCCTTCCTTTTCCGATATCTGCGGCTGTATGTACTTGTCTACAAAGCGCAGGAAGCCGTTGGCCTCGTAGCTCAGCGTGTGGTCGCCCCAGCGCAGGGTGCCGAAGAGTCCCAGGTTCACGTTGTTGCTCTGTTCGGGTTCCAGTGCCACGTTGGCATAGATGGTGGTGCCGTTGCCCAAGAGTTCGCGGGCCAATGGCAGGCGCACGCTGTGCTCGAAGCTGGCTTTCAGGGCCAGGGGCTCGCTGAGCACCAGTCGCGACCCCACGCCGTAGCCGAAGTGGTTCTTGGTCGACGAGCCCATCACGTCGCGCGAGTTGGTCACCGAGGGAATGTCGGTCTGCTCAATGCTCAGGTGGTTGATGTAGTCCTTCAGGAAGAAAGTGTTGTGCAAGCGCTCGTCGAGCAGCGACTGCGTGTAGTTCAGTCCGACGATGTGCTTGGCCAGCGCGTCGTTGGAAGGTTCGAAAGTCTTGTCTACCTCGTCCCAGCGGTTGTTGCCTGTGCGACTGAGGGCGTAGCTCAGACTGAGCAGATGCTCGGCGGCCAGATGGTAGCTCAGGTCGGCACGCACGATGGTAAGCGGCCGCTTGAAGTGGCGGCGCGTACGGGCACGGCCCGTAATCTCGTTGCGCGAGGTCAGGATGTAGTCGCCGTTCCAGTCGTATTTGCGGTAGGCGGTGTCGGTGGTCAGGGCGTTGTCCCAGGTGTGAGAGAGATAGGCCTTCACGTCGAACCGGTCGCTGAGGAAGTGGCGCTTCTGGTAGGTGGCGGCCAGACTGGTGGCATTGCCGCTGCGCTCGGCCATGCCCACCACCTTGTTCTGCATCTGTCCGGTCTGAATGTCCTTGTGGGTGTGGTTGTAGGAAGCGGTCAGGAAGAAGTTGTCGGCCCACGAAGTGTGGCTCACGCCCACTTCCACCTGCGCCAAGATAGCGTTGTAGCCGTCGTGGAAGCGGCGCCGGTCTTGCGGCAGATATTTCCGCTCGGCCTCGTCCCACAGTTCCACGTCGCGCATCATATAGTCGTTTTTCGAGTAGTTGTAGCTCACGGTGGGACGAATAAACAGGCCGTTCTTCAGCACCAACTGGGCGTTGAAATCGGCCTTGTGGGTGTGGAACGAGCCCACGCCGTAGCTGGCATCGAGGTAGTTCTTCTGCTGTCCGGTGGCCGAGCGCGTCACGATGTTCACCGCGCCGCCTAAGGCATCGCTCGAAAGCCAGGTGGGCACCACACCCTTGTAAATCTCGACATGGTCGACGAGATTGAGGGGCAGGTTGCTCAGCGTGACGCCCGAGCCCTTTGTGTCGAGGGGAATACCGTCGATGAAGTAGCGCACGGAGTTGCCCGACATGCCGTTGATGCTCAGGTCGAAGTCGCTGCCCACGCCGCCCTGCTCGCGCACTTTTACGCCGGCCGTATGGTCGATGATGTTGCTGAGCGACTGCACCGAGTTGACCATCCGGCGCACGTCGATGGCATTCACCGTGAAAGCGCCCTCGCGCAGCCGTTGCGTCTTGCTCTTGCCCACAACGGTCACGCCGCCCAGGGCCACCGAATCCTTCATGTGGCCTTTGCGCTTTTGGGCTTGTGCGGGCAGGCTGCCCACCAATGCCATCAGCAGTAGCAGAGTGATGGTTCTCATTCTCATGTCGTTGAACGTTGGCACCAACAGGTTTTTTTCCCGAAACACACATGGCGCCGATGCTTCGATCTGGCAGGTTTCCTGACTTATCCCGACAAGCCTCGCCTTCCCGTCTGAAGCGACAGTGGCTTTTGGTGGCTTGTCATAATGGGATTCACAGTAGCGGGTACTGTTCAGGTTTTTCACCTGATTCCCTTTTTATGCAGGGGCGTCGTCACCCCGTGCATCACCAAAATCGGGTGCAAAGTTACGCATTATTTTTCTTCTGTGCAAACTTTGCTAATGGAAATGGTATCTAAATAAGCCAACGGGAAAACAGAAAGGGGACTGCCATCGTAGTTGATGGTGTCCCCATTTCTTCGCAGTTAGTATGTTATGAAAAATTTGAGAGAGGGTGAAGCTTCACAGCTTCGTTGATTGTTTTAAAATGATTTAATATTGTAGAGAAAGCATAGAAATTCTTCATCAATCGTGCCCGTGACATTGACCACGGTGAGCGTCTTGGTCCGCATGCTCTCGTGGAGCAGGATGAGCTCTACGGTGTCGCCGTGCCGGTTTTTGCGGCTGTAGATGACGCCCCGTTTCTGTGCGCTGTCGTAATCGTCTTGCTTGGCAAAGCGCTGCGGATTGCGCTTAAGCAGGCCTTCGGCCTTTTCAAAGTATTCGGCCGGAGCAGTGACTACGCGCATGCTCTTGAGCTTGGTGATGGCCTGCCGGATGTTGGCATCGTCGGGATTGTTCTCGGTTTTCTTCACAAGCTGCTCGAGCATCTTTGGACTCACGGTGATGCAGCTGACGGAAGTGTCGGCCTTGCACTGGTCCATGAACTTCGAGGCGAAGTCTTGGCTGCCTTTAGCCATGCAGGCAATCGTGGCGAGCCACAGTGTCAATAAGCAAAGAGCACGTTTCATCTTAGTTTCTGACGAGTGAGTCGGTATTGTTGCGCATGCCGGCAGAGAGCGTGTCGGCGCGCTGCGACTGGATAAGTCCTTCCGACATGAGCTGCAGCGCACCCTCTACCTGGTCGTAGGCCACGGTGGGGTCGTCGTAGGTGTCGGTATATTCGGAGTAGTTGATGTCGTCGTTCTGGTTGCGGGGGCTGAGCGAGAACTGCGCGGCGTTGCCAATGGTGAGCACGATGGCCACGATGGCGGCGGCACGGAAGAGCGGCATGAGGCGGCTGCCCAACTTGACCACGCGGGCCTTTTCCTGCTGAGGCTTCTCGCCCACGATGGCGAGCAGACGCTCGTCGAAGTCATCGCCCAGCGGTGCCGTCAGAGCCTCTTGCTGCTGGCAGACGAAGAGGTCGCGGTAGGGCATCAGGCTTTCGGGCACGTCTTCCTGCTGGAAAAACGCGCGAAGGATGGCCTCTTCCTGCAGTGTGGTCTCACACTGGAAGTAGCGCTCCAGAAGCTGTTCGATGTACTTATAGTCCATAATTCTCTGTTTTTATGAATCGCTGCCTGATGGTTTGTCGGGCGCGAAAGATGTTCACTTTTACTTGTTCTTCGCTGATGCTGAGCACCTGTGCGATGTCTTTGTAGCTTTTGCCCTCGATGTCGCGTAGTTGCATGCAGCTGCGTTGCTTCTCGGGCAGTTGGGCGATGAGCCTGCGCACCAGTTCTATTCTGTCGCGCTGCACCGCTCGTTCTTCGGGGTTGGCGCTTCGGTCGCTGGCCGGCGGGTCGTGTGTGTCGTCGAGTGCCTGTGCCTGGTTGTCCATGCGCTTCATCTTGTCGAGCGCCAGGTTGCGGCAGATGGTGAGACAGAAGGCTTCCAAGGAGTCGATTTCTGCCCAGCTCTCTCGCCGGTTCCACACTTTGATGAGGGTCTCTTGCACAACATCCTCTGCCTCCGCAGGATTGAGAGTGATGCGGAGGGCAAGCCTGTAGAGCTCGTTCTTGAGCGGCAGGATATCGTTGCGAAAGCTGACCTGTTTCATCCTCTCTATATTGACAGACGACTGGGACGTGAGGAAAGTTACAGACGAAACGAAAAAAAATTATCGGATGACGGTGCCGTGCTCTCCGTCGATGGCCGTGGCGAGGGTGATGATGACCTTCGACACGCCGGCTTCGACGGCGCTCAGGGCGTTTTCCACCTTGGGAATCATGCCGCCGTTGATGATGCCTTCGCTGACGTATTGATTAAATAATGTACGGGTGATTTCGGGAATGACCGAATCGTCGTCGTCGGGATTGCTGAGCACGCCCTTTTTCTCAAACGAGAACATGAGCGTCACGTCGTAGTGGCGAGCCAGAGCCTTGGCCACCTCGCCGGCCATGGTGTCGGCATTGGTGTTGAGCAGATGGCCCTGGCCGTCGTGGGTGAGCGGTGCTACCACGGGCACCATGCCGTTGTTGATGAGTGCGGCGAGTACCTGGCCGTCGACGGCATCGACATCGCCCACGAAGCCGAAGTCAACGCCGTCTTTCAGCGGTCGTTTGTGCGAAAGGATGCTGTTGGCATCGGCCCCAGTGAGTCCTATGGCGTTCTGTCCCTCGGCCTGCAGACGGGCCACGAGCTGCTTGTTGACCAGTCCGCCGTAGACCATCGTCACCACCTCGAGCATCTCGGCGTCGGTGATGCGACGGCCGTTGACCATGTGTGTCTCAATGCCCAGACGTTCGGCCATCTTCGTAGCCTTGCGCCCGCCGCCATGCACCAGGACCTTCTTGCCTTTGATGGCCGAAAAGTCTTTCAACAACTGTTGCAGCTGCCGTTCGTCCTCGACCACGGCGCCGCCCACTTTGACCACAGTGAGTTTCTCTTTCATGCTTCTTCGGGAAAAGGGTAAAACGTTATTCCAGATAGGTATAGCCATAGAGGCCAGAGCGATAGTTGCTGAGGAACTCCTTGCCCTCTTCCAGCGTAATCTTGCCCTGCTTCACGCTCTTGGTGACCCATATTTCGAGCTGGCGCACCAGTTTCTTGGGGTTGTACTGCACATATTCGAGCACCTCTTCAACCGTTTCGCCATCGATGATTTGGTCGATGTGGTACTGACCGTCCTTCACCGAGACGTGCACGGCGTTGGTGTCGCCGAAAAGGTTGTGCATGTCGCCGAGAATCTCCTGATAGGCGCCTACGAGGAAGACGCCCAGATAGTAGGTCTCGTTCTTGCGCAGGGCATGAACGGGCAGCGAGTGGGAGTTGTGGCGGTTGGTGACGAAGTTGGCAATCTTGCCGTCAGAGTCGCAGGTGATGTCCTGTATGGTGGCGTTGCGCGTGGGGCGCTCGTCGAGTCGCTGGATAGGCATGATGGGGAAGAGCTGGTCGATGGCCCACGAGTCGCTGAGGCTCTGGAAGAGCGAGAAGTTGCAGAAGTA
>CAMOTK010000094.1 GCA_946625715.1 uncultured Prevotella sp.
AGCCGTCACTGTCTACGCCGGCGGTCTCGTATTCCAGCAGGTGTTTGGCATCAAGGAACTTTGGGACATTGATTTCTTCTGGATTGCTGCCATCGGCCTGGTCATCATCACCGCTATCTATACCATCTTCGGCGGCATGAAGAGTGTGCTCTATACCTCTGTGCTGCAGACGCCTATCCTGCTACTGGGTTCACTGATTATCCTCGTGCTGGGTCTTCGTGCCCTGGGTGGCTGGGATGAAATGATGGCCGTCTGCTCCATACAGACCGTCAACGACTATGGCGACCACATGACCGACCTCATTCGCGACCTACGCGACCCGCAATATCCTTGGTTGGGCGCCCTTGTAGGCTCAGCCGTCATCGGTTTCTGGTACTGGTGTACCGACCAGTACATCGTTCAGCGCGTGTTGTCGGGCAAGAACGAGAAAGAAAGCCGCCGCGGTACCATCTTCGGTGCCTATCTGAAGCTGCTGCCCGTGTTCTTGTTCCTCATCCCTGGCATGATTGCCTACGCCATGAGCACCAAGGGCATCACGATGCCCAGCGGCGAAACGTTCGTTCTCTCTACGCCCGACGCAGCCTTCCCCACCCTCGTGGCTAAACTGCTGCCTGCCGGCGTGAAAGGTCTTGTGGTTTGCGGCATCTTGGCAGCTCTGATGTCGTCGTTGGCATCGCTGTTCAACTCGTCGGCCATGCTTTTCACCATCGACTTCTGGAAGCGTCTGAAACCCGAAACATCGGAGAAGAGTCTCGTGCGCATCGGTCAGATTGCCACAGTAGTCATTGTGATTCTGGGCATTCTCTGGATTCCCATCATGCGCTCTGTGGGCGACGTGCTCTATAACTATCTGCAAGACGTGCAGTCGGTGCTCGCTCCGGGCATTGCAGCCGCCTTCCTGCTGGGTATCTGCTGGAAGCGTGCTTCTGCCAAAGGCGGTATGTGGGGTTTACTCTCTGGTATCATCATCGGTCTTACCCGTTTGGGCGCCAAGGTCTACTATAGCAATGCCACCGATGCCAGCGACTCGTGGTTCAAAGCCGTGTTCTACGACTTCAACTGGCTCTACTTCTGCGGTGTCATGCTCATTGTCTGCTGCCTCGTAGTCATCGTGGTTAGCCTCATGACCAAAGCTCCAGAGGAAGAAAAGATTCGTGGTCTCGTGTTCGGCACCTCTACGCCCGAGCAACGTGCTGCCACACGTGCTTCTTGGAACATGTGGGACGTCTTCCACACATGCGTCATTCTTGCCATTACGGTGGCCTTCTACATCTATTTCTGGTAAAAATCTAAATCAAAACTCAAAACAAAAACACTATGTACTATCAGGAATATGCAAAAGTACTTGTTTCGGTCGACGTCATTGTCTTTGGCTTCGACGCCGGCAAGTTGAAAATACTCATAGGCAAGCGCCAGCTTGACCCCGGACGCGGCGAATGGAGCCTCTACGGAGGCTTCGTCGGCGCCGACGAGAGTCTGAACGATGCAGCTCATCGCGTGCTGTTCGACCTCACGGGCCTGCGCAATCTGTATATCCAACAGGTGGGCACCTTCGGCAGCGTCGACCGCGACCCCGGCGAGCGTGTCATCTCTGTGGCCTACTACGCCTTAATCAACGTGAAGGACTACGACGATGCCCTGCGCCAACAGCACAATCTGGAATGGGTCATCGTCGAGAATGTGCCTAAGCTCTACTCCGACCATAACGAGATGGTGCAGATGGCCCTGAAACTGATGCGCACCAAAATCAAGACGGCTCCCATCAGCTTCCGCCTGCTGCCCAGCTTGTTCACGCTCACTCAGCTACAGAAGCTCTACGAGGCCGTGATGGGCGAAGAAGTAGACAAGCGCAACTTCCGCAAGCGCGTAAAGGACATGGACTTCATTGAGAAGACCGAGCTCATCGACAAGACAACCTCGAAACGCGGTGCCTATCTCTATCGCTTCAACAAGCGAGCCTACGACGAAGACCCTTATTTTAAACTGTAAACCAATATGTTAGAAGAACTGAAAGAAAAAGTATTCCAGGCCAATCTGGACCTTGTAAAACATAACCTCGTTATTTTCACATGGGGCAACGTGTCGGCTATCGACCGCGAAAAAGGACTGGTGGTCATCAAGCCGTCAGGCGTTGACTACGATGCCATGAAAGCCTCGGATATGGTGGTTGTCGACTTGGAAACAGGCAAAGTGGTCGAGGGCGACCTGAACCCGTCGAGCGACACGCCCACACACCTTGTTTTATATAAGGCATTCCCCGAGTTGGGCGGCATCGTCCACACCCACTCCACCTATGCCACCGCTTGGGCACAGGCCGGTAAAGATATTCCAAACATCGGAACGACGCACGCCGACTACTTCCACGACTGCATTCCTTGCACCGACGATATGGTGGAGAGCCAGATGCCTGAGTACGAGAAGGAAACGGGCGTGGTAATAGTCGACCGGTTCCGTCGCGACAACATCAACCCCGTACACACGCCCGCCGTATTGGTGAAGAACCACGGTCCGTTTGCCTGGGGCAAGGATGCTGCACAGGCTGTCTACCACGCTGTGGTGACTGAGCAAGTGGCCAAAATGGCCTTCGTCTCGTTCATGGTCAATCCCGCAACGACAATGAATCCGCTGCTCGTCGAGAAGCATTTCTCGCGCAAGCATGGCCCCAACGCATATTATGGTCAAAAGAAGAAATAACAACTAAAACATAACAACAATGAAAGCATTTGAATATTTTGAAATTTGGTGGGTGACTGGCGCACAGTTGCTCTATGGTGGCGAAACAGTGAAGATTGTTGACGGCCACTCGCAGGAAATGGTCGACGGTCTGAACGCTGGCGGCATCATTCCCGTGAAGGTAGTCTATAAAGGTACGGTGAACTCTTCAGAAGAGGTGTTGGCCGTGATGAAGGCCGCCAATCACGACGCACGCTGCATAGGTATCATCACCTGGATGCACACCTTCTCGCCTGCCAAGATGTGGATTCACGGCCTGCAGGAACTGAAGAAGCCATTGCTCCACTTCCACACACAGTACAACGCCGAGATACCCTGGGACACGATGGACATGGACTTCATGAACCTGAACCAGAGTGCTCACGGTGACCGCGAGTTTGGCCATATCTGCGCCCGCATGCGCCGTCCGCGTAAAGTGGTAAGCGGCTACTGGAAAGACGAGCGCCCCCAGAAGCAGATTGCCGTATGGGCTCGCGTAGCTGCAGCCTGGGCCGATGCCCACGACATGCGCATCATCCGCTTCGGCGACCAGATGAACAATGTAGCCGTGACCGACGGCGACAAGGTGGAAGCCGAAATGCGTCTGGGCTATCACGTAGACTACTACCCCGTGAGCAAGCTCATGGACTACCTGAAGAAGGTGACCGACGCAGAAGCCGACGAACTTGTTGAGGAGTACAAGCGCCTCTATACCATCAAGATTGACGAGAGCGGTGAAGAGGTCTACTGGGAAAAGGTGCGCAACGCCGCAAAGGCCGAAATTGCACTGCGCCGCGTGCTGAAGGATACCGGCGCCAAAGGCTTCACAACCAACTTCGACGACTTGGGCGAATGGGACATCAACGACCCCAACTTCCTGGGCTTCGACCAGATTCCCGGCCTTGCCTCGCAGCGCCTGATGGCCGAAGGCTATGGCTTTGGCGCCGAAGGCGACTGGAAGTCGGCCGCCCTCTATCGCACCGTATGGTTCATGACGCAGGGCATGCCCAACGGCTGCTCGTTCCTTGAGGACTACACCCTCAACTTCGACGGCGAGAAGTCAAGCATCCTGCAGTCGCACATGCTCGAAGTGTGTCCGCTCATCGCCGCCGACAAGCCCCGCCTCGAGGTTCACTTCCTCGGCATTGGCGTACGCAAGGGCTACACCGCCCGTCTGGTCTTCAACTCGAAGGTTGGCAAGGGCGTCACCGCAACCGTTGTCGACATGGGCAACCGGTTCCGCCTGATTGTCAACGATGTAGAGTGCATCGAGCCGAAGCCGCTGCCTAAGCTGCCTGTGGCCAACGCCCTGTGGATTCCAATGCCCAACTTCGAGATTGGCACTGCTGCATGGATTCTGGCCGGCGGCACACATCACAGTTGCTTCTCCTACGACATTACACCCGAGTTCTGGGTCGACTATGCCGAAATTGCAGAGATTGAGATGCTGCGCATCGACAAGGACACGTCGTACGGCAGCTTCCGCCATCAGCTCATGTACAACGAGATGTACTACATGCTGAACAAAGCGCTGAAATAATTGACAATTGATACTTGATAATTGACAATTATGAATAGCAAACAACTGATAGAAAGCGGGCAGGCCATTCTCGGTATCGAGTTTGGCTCTACCCGTATCAAGGCTGTGCTCATCGACCAAGAGTACAAGCCCATCGCACAGGGCGCCTTCGAGTGGGAGAACCAGCTGGTAGACGGTTTGTGGACCTATAGCATCAACACCATCTGGAAAGGTCTGCAAGACTGCTACGCCGACCTTTGCAAGAACGTGAAGCAGGACTACGATGCCGAAATAACCAGTCTGGCAGCCATTGGCATCAGCGCCATGATGCACGGCTACATGGCTTTCAACAAGCAGCAACAGATTCTTGTGCCCTTCCGCACGTGGCGCAACACCAACACTGGGCGTGCCGCTGCCGAGCTCTCCAAACTCTTCAACTACAACATCCCGCTACGCTGGAGCATTAGCCACCTCTACGAGTGCATTCTCGAGGACAATGACCACGTGAAGGACATCGACTTCCTGACCACGCTGGCCGGATATATCCATTGGCAACTCACAGGCAAGCGCGTATTGGGCATTGGCGACGCTTCGGGCATGCTGCCTATTAACCCCGACACGAAGGACTACGATGCCACGATGGTAAACAAGTTCAACGAGTTGGTGGCGCCCAAGGGCTATCCCTGGCAGTTGCTCGACATTCTGCCCAAGGTGCTCGTGGCTGGCGAAGATGCTGGTCGGCTGACTGCCGAGGGTGCCAAGCTGCTCGACCCATCAGGTCGCTTGCAGGCAGGCATTCCGCTCTGTCCGCCGGAAGGCGATGCCGGCACTGGAATGGTGGCCACCAACGCCGTAAAACAGCGCACGGGCAATGTGTCGGCCGGCACGTCGTCGTTCTCGATGATTGTGTTGGAGAAAGACCTTTCGAAGCCATACGAGATGATTGATATGGTGACCACTCCCGACGGTTCGCTGGTGGCTATGGTGCACTGCAATAACTGCACGAGCGACCTCAATGCGTGGGTCAACCTGTTCAAGGAGTACCAGCAGCTGCTGGGCGTCAAGGTTGACATGAACGAGGTGTTTGGCAAACTCTACAACCACGCACTGACCGGCGATGCCGACTGCGGCGGATTGGTAAGCTACAACTACATCTCCGGCGAGCCTGTCACAGGTTTGGCCGAAGGTCGACCGATGTTCGTTCGTTCGGCTACCGACAAGTTTAATCTGGCCAACTTCATGCGCAGCCACCTGCATGCTGCAGTTGGCGTGCTGAAGATTGGCAACGACATTCTGTTCAACGAGGAGCATGTGAAGGTAGACCGCATCACCGGACATGGCGGACTCTTTAAGACCAAGGGTGTGGGACAGCGCATCCTCGCTGCTGCGCTCAACTCGCCCATCTCGGTGATGGAAACGGCTGGCGAAGGCGGTGCCTGGGGCATTGCACTGTTGGCTGCTTACCTCGTGGCCGACGGAAAGCAGACACTGGCCGACTACCTCGAAACGAGCGTCTTTGCTGGAAATACAGGCGTGGAGATAGCTCCTACGGCCGAAGATGTGGCAGGCTTTAACCGCTATATCGAGAACTACAAGGCCGCTCTGCCTGCAGAAGCAGAGGCGGTGAAATGCAAGAAATAAGCACAAGACCAAGCATGAAAAAGACCATTGCCATACTGAGGGTGGCCCTCTCCTGCCCGCTCTGTGCAGCGGCGCAGGACGCCACCGTCAACATTCACGCTGACCAAGGCCGTCAGGTGATTCCCAAAGAAATCTACGGACAGTTTGCCGAGCATCTCGGCACTTGCATCTATGGTGGCCTCTGGGTGGGCAAAGACTCGCCCATTCCCAACATCGACGGCTATCGCAAAGACGTGTTTGAAGCCCTGAAGCGACTCGAAGTACCCGTACTGCGCTGGCCGGGCGGTTGTTTTGCCGACGACTATCACTGGATGGATGGCATTGGTCCTCAGGAGCAGCGACCCTCGCTGCGCAATAACACGTGGGGCGGCACCATCGAGGACAACTCGTTTGGCACCCACGAGTTCTTGAACCTCTGCGAGATGCTGGGATGCGAACCCTACATCAGCGGCAACATCGGCAGCGGAACGGTGAAAGAGATGGCCCAATGGGTGGAGTACATGACCAACAACGACGACTCGCCTATGGCCCGTCTGCGCCGTCAGAACGGTCGCGATAAAGCATGGAAGGTGAAGTACTTCGGTCTGGGCAACGAGGCCTGGGGCTGCGGCGGCAACATGACGCCCGAATACTACAGCGGCGAGTATCGCAAGTTCAACACCTACCTGCGCGACTATGCCGGCAACCGCCTCTTCCGCATTGCCAGCGGCGCCAGCGACTACGACTACAACTGGACGCGCGTGCTTATGAAGAACATCGGCCGACGGATGAATGGCCTCTCTGTACACTACTACACCGTGAAGACATGGAACAACAAGGGCAAAGCCACGCAGTTTACCGACGACGAGTACTGGCTGACGCTGGAAAAGAGCCTCGACGTAGACAATGTGGTGCGCAAGCACTGTGCCGTCATGGATGAGTTCGACCCCGAGAAGCGTGTGGCCCTGATGGTCGACGAATGGGGCACGTGGTGGGACGAAGAGCCGGGCACCATTCGCAACCACCTGTATCAGCAGAACTCCATGCGCGATGCCATCGTAGCCTCGTTGATGCTGAATGTGTTCCACAAATACACCGACCGCGTGCGCATGGCCAACATTGCCCAGATGGTCAACGTGCTGCAGGCCATGATTCTGACCGACCAGAAAGGCACCGGCCACATGGTGCTCACGCCCACCTATCACGTCTTTGAGATGTATAAGCCCTTCATGGATGCCACCCATCTGCCACTCGACGTTACGTGCGACTCGGTGACTACCACCGAGGGCAAGCGTGTGCCGCTCGTTTCTGCCTCGGCAGCCCGCACAAAGGACGGCAGCATCGTCGTAGCCTTGGTGAATACCAGTCTGAAAGACAAGCAGGAACTGGCACTCAATGGCATCGACGGCAAAACCATCGAAGGCCGCATACTCACCGCTCGCGACATTCACGACCACAACACGTTTGAGCAGCCGAATCAGGTGGTGCCCACCCCATTCAACAGCTTCAAGAACAAGAAAGGTAAACTCAGCGTACAGCTCCCTGCCAAGAGTATTGTGGTGTTGCGAATAGGATAGCACCTTAGAAAACCAGTCGTTCTACATTAAAAAGAGGGCCGCAGCGGTCCCTGAAAAAGATTGCGGCGTCCGTTGCCATTGTTTGCAGCGGGCGCCGCAAATCTTTTCTGCGCACGCCGAAAACAAGCAAAATAGTGCTTTGCTCCCGTCAAAGCACTGCTTTCGCACCGACAAAACGGTGCTTTCGACCCTTGAAAACGGTGTTTTGGCATCGCCAAAGCGGTGCTTTCGAATCG
>CAMOTK010000095.1 GCA_946625715.1 uncultured Prevotella sp.
ACCGAGTTCTGAATCACCTCGGTGTAGATGTTGAAGTCGGGCACGTGCTTGTCCTGGCCCAGTGCGCCGAGGATGGCGTTGGCCGTAGAGCCCACGCCGCTCTGCAGGGGCAGGAACTCGCGTGGAATGCGGCCCTTGTGCATCTCGTCGACCAGGAACTCGGCGGTGAGGTAGCCAATCTTGTCGGTCACGGGGTCCGAGTCCTTGAAGGCGCGAGCCTCGTCGGGGATGTTGCACTCCACCACGCCGGCCAGCTTCTCCTTCGGTATCACCACATAGGGCACGCCGATGCGGTCGCCCACGTTGACGATGGGAATAGGCTTGCGGTAGGGCGGGTCGAGGGGCTCGTAGACGTCGTGGATGAACTTGGCGTTGGGGTTGTGGAAGGCGTTCAGCTCCAGAATCACCTTCTTGGCCAGACGAGCCGCCGTGGGCGAGATGCCGCCGGCCGCCGTGAGGTAGACGTGATACTCGTTGCCGCAGTCCTCAATGTCGCACACCTCGAGGATGGCCCAGTCCACCTGGCCGTAGAAGCCGTAGCGCAGCTCCTGTGCCATGTGGCTCAGGTGCAGGTCGTTGTAGGGAATCTCGCCCAGGTTCACGTGCTTGCGGAAGTCGGGGTTGGTGGTGTACGGAGCGCGATACTTGATGGCCTGGGCGTTAGCCAGGTCGCCGTCGGTCGACTGTCCCGTCGAGGCACCGGTGAAGATGCCCACCTTGAACTCTCGACCCTCGGCATGTTCTTTCTCGGCAATCTTTGCCAGTTCCTTGGTCACTGCTTTTGCCACACCAGCAGGCGTGAAGCCGCTCATGGCAATGTTGTCGTTGTTTTTGATGAGTGCTGCAGCCTCGGCAGCGGTCAATCGTGTGTAAGCCATTTTGATTTACTATTTGACAATTTACAATTTACTATTTGGCTTGCAAAGTTACTGATTTCCAACCGACTGACCAAACTCTCGGCCCGTTTTCTTTCAGAAAGTGGACGAAAATGCGCTCTGCAGCAGTCATATCATCCCCTTCTCAAGAGCCATTGTTACCAGGCATACGGTGGATCTGACACCAAACTTGGCCAGCAGCCGCTTGCGATACCACCTGATGGTTTCGCTACTGAGGTTCAGCTGTTGGGCTATTTCTGAGTTCGAGCGGCCTTCGCAAACCAGGCGAAGAATGTTCTGCTCGGGCTTGGTGAGCACAATGGCCTGGTGGTCGCTATTGTCAATGATGGTCTGCACGGTCTGGCTGATGTAGCGCTTGCCACGCCACACCTGTTCTATGGCCGTCATCAGCTCCTGTAGCGGCGCACTCTTCAGCACATAGCCATGCACGCCGCTCTCGAGCATGCGCTGGATGACGCAGTACTCGTCGTGGATGGTGACGGCCACAATTCTGACCTTCGGATACTGGCCGACGACCCACTGGCAGAAGTCGGTGCCGTCGCCGTCGGGCATAGAGATGTCGAGCAGCAGCACGTCGGGCGTACGCTCGGCCAGCGCCGTGCGGCAGGCTCCCAGGGTGGTGAAGCAGCGGCTGACGTGCATGGTGTCACTGCGGTTTATGACGTCCGTCAGCCCGTCGTTGAGCAGTGTGTGGTCGTCTACGATATACACATCAATCTTATACTTCATAGTGGCAGAGATACGTTGATTTCAGTTCCTTCATGCTTGTTGGCAACGATGCGCAGTTTGCCGTGGTAGGGTGCAATGCGCTCGCGGATGTTCTGCAGTCCGATGCCGTCGGTAGGTATGTTGTCCATGCCCTTGCCGTTGTCGCCTACGGTGAGCGTTGTCTCCCTGGCGTCTTGCATCAGCTGAATGTCGATGTGGTCGGCTTGGGCATGCTTCAGCGCATTGTTCACCAGCTCGTAGGCACAGCGATAGAGCACCAGTTCCTGTTCCTTGTCGAGCGTGATGTGGCCAAAGGTCTGAAACTGCGCTCCAGGCACCGAGACGGCAAAGTCGTGCAAGGCCGATACCAGTCCGCCGCGCAGCAGTTCTTCGGGCATGAGGTGGTGCGACACGCGGCGCAGTTCTACGATGGTGTTGTCCAGCAGCGCCAGATAGTCGTCCTCGCCACCCTCCTGCGTGCTGATTTTCAGTCGAAGCAGCGACAGCATGCCGCCCAGCGAGTCGTGCAGATCGCGTGCCAGTATGTGGCGCTCCTTGGCCTCGGTCTCCAAGGCCACCTTTGCGGCCAGCAGCGCCTTCTGCCGGCGGTGGGCCAGATGTCGATAGACCAGCAGAGCGGCCAGCAGCGCAATGAGACCGATGGCCGCTGCCAGCAGCCAGAAATAGAAGCTGCGCTCCTTGTCGAAAGCCGCTATCTGCGCCTCTTTCTTCTCCGTTTCATAGATGACTTCCATTTGCGACAGTCCGCTCTGGTAGTGGTCGGTGGCATAGCGGTTCATCAGGTCGTACATCTTCTGAATATACGTGCGCGCCTGGTCGTGCTGCCCCAGCATGGCATAGATTTCGGCCAACATGCGATAGCACGCCGCTTCGTCGCTGGTGGCCAGCGAGTCGGGGCGAATGGCCTGCAGGCCGTAGGCCAGCGCCTTCTGCCATTGTTTTTCGGCCATGGCCACCTCGCAGCAGGCCATATAGATGCTGCTTTTGTTGTCGAACAAGAGGCTGTCGGCCAAGCTCAGAGCTTTGTCGGCAAAAGCCTTCGCGGCCTTCAGGTCCTGATGGCCTTCCATGAGGTTCAGTTGCGCCAGCGCTGCCAGCACCACGGGGTACTCCTGCTGTTCCTGGTGTCGATGAGCGTAGTAGAAAGCATAGCACTTTTCAGCCATTTGGCGGGCTTGCTCATACTGTCCGTTGGCAATGTAGAGCTGTGTGAGGCCTTTGCGTGGCATGGCCATCATGAGCGAGTCGCCCGAAGCCTCGCCCTTGGCCTCTGCCAGCCGGTAGTTGCGCTCTGCCTCGGCCAGATTGCCCATGGTGTGGTACAGTTCACCGATGTTATAGTACAGCACGGTCTGACTCTCCTGCCAGTTGTATTTCTCAAAAATGGGCAGTGCCAGCTGATAGTAGTGAATGGCCAGGTGGGCCTTGTCCTGCAGGTTGTAGGCGTTGGCCATGTTGCCGTAGATGCTCGAGCGAGCATCGTCTATTTCCTTCTCGGTATAGCGCTTCAGCGTGGCCATGGTGTCGACCACGGCCAAGGCCTGCCGGTAGAGGGCGATGGCTTCGTCGAACTCCTCGCGCCCAAAATGCATCAGAGCGAAGTGCGCCAGCATGTTCTGCCTGATGTACAGTGCGCCGCGCTTGTAGCTCAGCGCCAGCGCCTTGCGAGCGTAGTGTTCGGTCTTCTTAGCGTCATAGGGCAGATAGCCGCGCACCAGTTCGTCGTAGGCCCGTAGCAGGTCGTCGCCCTTTGGTGGGTGGTTGCTCCTGAGGGCAGCTTCCAGCGAGTCGACGCGGGCGTTACGGTAGTCGTTGTAGCCAAAGGTCGGCGTGCCGACAAGTAGACATAGTATAAGATAAAGAAACTTCATTTCAGCTACAAAGATACGGAATAGTTTTCAATAATTCCCTGCTCTGTAGCAAAAAAAGGTGTTATCAGTCAGTCTTTCACCACCCATTAGGGTGGAGTTTTGATAAATTTTATTCATTTTCGGAAAACCAAGCAGGTGAGTTCTGTTTTAAATGTTTAATTTTGGAGAGACTATTACCTTATTATTTTAAAAAGCGAGAAGAACTATGGATGGTAAAAGACTGATGATGGCCTTGGCACTGCTCTTTGCAGTGACCACGGGCGTGAGTGCACAGGGCTGGCTGGGCAAGCTGAAAGATAAGGCCAAGGAGAAAATTCAGAACAAGGTGGAAGACGCCGTAGACAAGGGCATGGACAACGTGCTCAACAAGGCCGAGGAAGAGGCCACCGGTGCTGTGAAGGGCAAGAAGGGCAAGAAGTCGAAGGACGAAGCGGTGGTGGCCGCCGACGACAACCCTTCGGTCGCCACGTCGACCGACTTCAAGCGCGGCTCGGTCATCCTGTTCCAGGACGACTTTCAGGGCGAGACCCTTGGCGAGTTTCCCTCGAAGTGGGACCTCATAGCCGGCAATGCCGAGGTGAGGTCACTGGGTGGCGTCAAGGCCGTGGAGATTACCAACAACGGCATCATCACGCCGCTCATCCGTGAGCCCGGTGCCTATCTGCCCGAGGAGTTCACCATCGAGTACGACTTCTACTACTGGAACCAGAAGCAAGATGTGGCGCTGAACGACATCAAGCTGGTGCTGGCCAACACCACCGACCGCAATGCGAGTCCGATGGGGACAGACGAACATGCCTTCGCCTTCATCCATGCCGTTTCCGGCGGCACAGACCATAGTTACGAGTACAACAACGGTTCGGCTGCAGGCCTCAAGACCGAGCGCCTGGAGCACGCGTTCAAGCAAGGGTGGCGCCATGTGGCCCTGTCGTTCAACAAGCGTGCGCTGAAGGTCTACGTCGACGGCAAGCGCATCATCAACCTGCCGCGCGTGCAGCAGCCCACATGGATGTGCTTCCAGGTGCCCTTCGAGTACGAGAACCTCACCTTCATTCGCAATGTGGTCATCGCCAAGGGCGCCGTGGCCCTCTACGACCGCAACGAACAGTCGATGACGGCCGTGGAGAAGGCCATCAACGAGACGGGCAAGTTCGTGACCAACAACATCCTCTTCAAAACTGGCAAGGCCGACTTGCTCCCTGAGTCGACGGCAGAGATACAGAAGGTGGCCGACTACATGAAGAAGAACCCGACGGCACGCTTCGAGGTGCAGGGACACACCGACAGCCAAGGCTCCGACGCCGTCAACGACCCGCTCTCGCAGAAGCGTGCCGAGGCCGTGGTCAGGGCGCTGGCCAGCCTGGGCGTCGACGACTTCAACCTGAAAGCCGTTGGCAAGGGCTCGCACGAGCCTGTGGCCGACAACAAGACCGAGGCCGGTCGGGCGCAGAACCGCCGCGTAGTGTTTGTAAAAAAATAGAAAACGAACAAATATAGCTTATGAAGAAAATAGTTATCATGATGGCGGCCCTGCTCCTGCTGGGCATGGGCGACGCCAGCGCACAGGGATTCCTGAAGAAACTGAAACAGAAAGCGCAGCAGACGGTGCTGGGCAAGGCGAGCGAAGACGTAGCAACGAGCATCGACGAAGAACCTGACGACGCATCGGGACTGGCTGTGGCACAGGGCAGCGACATCGTGCCCAAGCGCAAGACGTCGACCGTGACATGGGATGGCGTTGTTACGCCCAGTTCGTCCTCTACTGCAGCAGCACTGCTGAAGGAACTGCCCGCGCTGCCCTCGGCCGAGCAGATGGCCCGCAGCACTGTGGAAGAGCGTGAGGCCTATACCCAACAGATTGCTGCTGTGACCACCAGAGCAGAACAATTGCTGGCCGCAGAGAAGGGCTGTTCCGACGCCGAGATGGAAGCGCTGCGCCAAAAGTGGGAGACCAAGGTGCAAGATTTGTTTGGTCTGTCGAAGGAAGAACTGGCCATCCTCAACGATGAGCATGCATCGGAGGCGAAGAAGCAGGCCGTGAGAGACAAGGTGATGCAGAAGATGGTGGGGGAACAAGGCTTCGACGGCGACGAAATGGCTCGTTTCGAGAAGATGAGCGACAAGGAGAAGGAAGCCTACATGCGTTCTCATCCCGAGTTTATGCAGAAGATGATGAGTATGGCTCAGAATGCCCGTAGCATGAGCCGACAGGCACAGCAGATGACGGCTGGCCTGAACGGTTTTGAAGCCAAGTTGGGCCGACTGGTCAACAACCACCTGAAAGTCATGGAAAACGAGGCTGGCCACGACTACACGGCCATCGGCCAGAAGTATAACGACAAGTTGCAGAACCTCTACAACCAAATCTGCGGCACCAACGATGCCGCGCAGGTGAGTGCGCTCTACCAGGATGCCGACCGGCAGCTCTATGACTACCGTTTGGCAGCTGCCAAGGAGTATCGGGCCTCGCTGCAGCGCCAGATTGAAGAGACCAAGCGTTTTGCCGCCGGCTATGCCAAGTTGGCCAAAGAAGCTGTCGACAATGGCGACCTGCCAGTGTGCGCCCTGGGCCGCATGGATCTCAATGCCGTCATCACTATTGGCGGTCTGCTCGATGCTGCCTATAAGGATTTGCCCGAACTGACCGCCAAGCCTGTCTGTGTAGAGATCATCTATGAACTGTCCAGCGGTTGGGAGTTCGTCGCATGGGAATGTCGTGGATTTGTAGGAGGAGTCGATGCGATGAAAACCCCGGGCGACGCCTTTCCCCTGTTGGTGCATAACGGCAATCAGTCGTCGGGTTATGGCGTTGTGGAGCGCGGCAAGATGCGCCTGATAACCGAAGAGGAGTTGAAGCAGCTCAACCAGCAGGCCGATGCCCGTGCGAAGAATCAAGCCAAGAGCAGTGCAAAACCGCCCTACGGCATCTACAAGAGTCGTGATGGCAAGCGCACCGTGGCATTCAGCAAGACGGGCGAACTCGTCATTAATGGCATGACCACCATGGCCCCCATAGCCTTCACGGCCCATAGCGACCGTCTGGAGTGGCTATGCTTCGATGGTGGCAAGATGCTGAAGTGTACCTATAAACTCTGATGATTGCTGTTAAACATTCAATAGTGTTGTGGCTGCTGCTCACCTTGGGCAGCGCCACAACTGCCTTTTCTGCCGACTATAGAAAGGTGTTTGGAACCGACTGGGAACAGGCCGTGGACTTCGTCGTCGACCATCATGAGGCGTGGGCCGAGGAGTTCAGACGCTTTGGTGTCGACAGCAAGGTTGCCGAAGCCGTGGTCTTTCCCGAGCTCATTCGCTATAGCAAGTGGCAGGACGAGATAGAGCAGGCAGCCGTCAACGGGCTCTACGTCACGAAGGGTAGTGGGGGGGCCAACTTCTCCGTGGGCCGCTTCCAGATGAAACCCTCGTTTGCCGAAGAGGTCGAACGGGCATGGAACGCCTCGCCGCTGGCCCAGGAGTATGGGTTCTCCTTTCTGTTGTCGGACACCCGCGAGGCACGTCGGGCCCGTGTGCGCCGTTTGGGCAACGAGCAGGGCCAGTGCCGCTATTTAGCTATCTTCATCCGCCTGCAGCAGCTGCGCCTGCCCCAGCTGCAGCACGTGTCGGCCGAGCAGCAAGTGCGCCTATTGGCCACTGCCTACAACTACCAGTTTGCGGCCTCATGGCCAACGTTGAACCGCATGCAGCATCAGCGCCGTTTCCATACCGACATGATCAGAACCCGCAACACGCGCATGTTCTGCTATGCCGACATTGCAGCTTCTTTCTTCATTGCAAATATTTAGTTGATGTCAAGAAAAACTGCCCAGAAATCCAGTTTGGCACATTGCTGACCTTCGTCAGCAGCATTGCCGACCTTCGTCAGCAACGTTGCCGACCAAGGTCAGCAATGCAGCGTTTCGGTCCCTAAAGGGGCTGATATCGTCAATGGTCGACCTTCGTCAACCAATCGGTCGACGTAGGTCAACCAATCAGTTGACGAAGGTCAACCGCAAGCAATCCTTGGCATCTTCGACAGCGATTCCGCTCCATCTATGATAGCTAAGTATAAAGCAGTCAGACTTTTTTTTTACTCATGCCGCAGACCTC
>CAMOTK010000096.1 GCA_946625715.1 uncultured Prevotella sp.
GAGCTCATCAACAAGCTGCGCCAGCAGGTGCGCGAGAGCTCGGTGAAGGGCGACCAGCTGCGCCGCACCATTGAGAACCTGACGGCTCAGCTCGAAGAGAAAGACCGCCAGCTGCAAGCGCTGCGCGAGGAGCTCGACGCCAAGGACATTCACATTGCCGAGCTCGACGAGAAGATTGCCGGACTGAACACCAACGTCAGCAACCTCGAGGCCGAGAGCACCCAGAAGTCGCAGACCATCAGCACGCAGGACAAGGAGCTCAACACCGCCTGGTTCGTGTTCGGCACCAAGAGCGAGCTCAAGGGCCAGAACATCCTGAAGGACGGCAAGGTGCTGCAAGACAACTTCAACAAAGACTACTTTACGAAGATTGACATCCGCGTCGACAAGGAAATCAAGCTCTATTCGCGCTCGGCCCGTCTGCTCACGGCCCATCCGTCAAGTTCCTATACCCTGCAGCGCGATGCCAACAAACAGTATGTGCTGCGCATCACCAATCCCCAGCAGTTCTGGAGCACCAGCAAATATCTCGTAGTGCTCGTGAAATAACACAACAAGAAGCATTTCTCGTTCGGCTGTGCAAGTAGTACGCCGAACGAGAAATGCTTTTTCATTCTTTTAAAAAATAAGGGTGAAAATAACACTTTCTGCAACAAAATTGCCCTTATTGCGAATGAAATGAAAAAAAACACCCGTATTTTTTGAATTTCTGATAAAAAGTATTGGATTATTCAAAAAATAGTTTTATCTTTGCATGCAAAAACTTCCTAAAAAGGGAGTATTGTGCCCTGTTGAGGCTATGAAAAAATACACAGAAAGTATTCAGATATGCTGCTCAATGATGGGGGTTTCTGCAAAAAGTGTATAAAAATAAAAAAAATAAAGAGTTATAGAGAACTTATGAAAAAAAGATTATTGATGCTTTTGGCCGGTCTGTTCCTATCGTTGGGGGCGGTGCTTGCACAAAACAAAATCACTGGTACGGTTGTTAGCCAGGAAGATGGCGAGCCCATTATTGGTGCCACCATCATGGTACAAGGGACCAAAAGCGGAACAACGACAAATCTTGACGGACATTTCACCATCAATGTGCCTGCAGGCAAGAAGCTGGTCATCAGCTACATTGGTGCCAACACCGTGACGGTGTCGCCTAAGAACGGAATGGTAGTCAAGTTGACCTCAAGTGACACGACCGTAGGCGAAATCGTGGTCACTGGTATTCAGAAGATGGATAAGCGCCTCTTTACCGGTGCTACCACCAAGATAGATGCTGAGAGCGCCAAGCTCGACGGTGTGGCCGACGTGAGCCGCGCCCTTGAAGGACGCGCTGCCGGTGTGTCGGTGCAAAACGTGTCGAGCACCTTCGGTACGGCACCGAAAATCCGTGTGCGTGGTGCTACGTCTATCTACGGCTCGTCGAGCCCTCTGTGGGTGGTCGACGGCGTGATTATGGAAGACGCCGTGTCGGTGAGTGCCGACGACCTCTCGTCGGGCGATGCCGTGACGCTGATTTCTAACGCTATTGCCGGTCTGAACGCCGACGACATCGAGTCGTTCCAGGTGCTGAAGGACGGTTCTGCCACCTCTATTTATGGCGCGCGCGCCATGGCTGGTGTGGTGGTCATCACCACCAAGCGCGGACGTGCCGGCCACAGCAGCATCAACTACACGGGTGAGTTCACCTATCGTCTGAAGCCCAGCTATGCCGACTATAACATCTCGAACTCTCAGGAGCAGATGGGCATCTACAAGGAAATGCAGGCCAAGGGTTGGCTGGAGTTTGCCCGTCTGGCAAACAGCTCTTCTGCCGGTCTCTACGGTCGCATGTACACCCTCATGAACCAGTACGACGAAGCCACAGGCAAGTTTGCGCTGCCCCACACCGAGGCTGCCATGAACGAGTACCTGCGCACCGCCGAGTTCATCAACACCAACTGGTTCGACCTGCTGTTCAACAACAACATCATGCAGGACCACTCAATCAGCATCAGCAGTGGTACCGACCGCGCCAGCCTCTATGCCTCTATCTCGGCCATGAACGACCCGGGCTGGACCAAGGACTCGCGCGTGGAGCGCTACACCGCTAACATCAACGCCAGCTTCAATCTGAGCAAGAAGCTCACGGCCACACTGCGCACCAACAGCAGCTTCCGCGAGCAGAAGGCTCCTGGTACGCTGGCCCGCAGCGCCAATGCCGTAACGGGTGCCGTGCGCCGCGACTTCGATATCAACCCCTTCAGCTATGCTCTGAACACTTCGCGTACACTCGATCCTACGGGTACCTACACGCGAAACTACGCTCCCTTCAACATCTTCGACGAGCTCGACAATAACTATATCGACATTTCGACGATGGATATGAAGTTCCAGGGCGAACTGAACTATAAGCCCATTCTCGGACTGGAAATCAACCTGCTCGGTTCGTACCGTATCTACAAGGCCGACCGCGAGCACAATATCCTGAACCATTCGAACATGGCTGAGGCCTATCGCGCTGGTGTGGACAACCCCAACATCCGCGACAGCAACCCCTACCTCTATCGCGACCCTGATAACACCAACTCACTGCCCGTAACGGTGCTGCCCATTGGTGGTATCTACGTGGGCAACAACAACTCGGTGAAGCAGCTCGACTTCCGTGGCACCATACAATATAATAAGGTATGGAACGACACCCACATCTTCAACACCCTCGTGGGTATGGAAGCCAACCGCGCCGACTACGATGCCAAGGAAGAAACCGTCTTCGGTGTCGACTACGAGAATGCACGTATCGTGGTCTACGAGCCCAACCTCTACAAGCAGGCCAAGGAAGAAGGCACCGCATTCAGCGGCTTCTCGCGTTCGTGGAACCGCCGTCTGGCCTACTTCGCCAACGTGAACTATTCGTATAAAGGCCGCTACTCAGGCAACCTGACCGGTCGCTACGACGGTTCAAACCAGCTGGGTAAGGCCCGCAGCAGCCGCTGGCTGCCCACATGGAACGTCAGTGCTTCGTGGAATATCCATGAAGAGCCGTTCTTCCAGAAGTGGATGGAGACCAACAATGGCGCCATGACCCACGCAGCCCTGCGTCTGAGCTATTCACTCGTGGGCGAGCAGACCACCGCATCCAATGCACTGGCCATCTTCCGTTCGGGCACCATCTGGCGTCCGCAGGGCGACCAGCAGGAAACTGGTATCTACATGTCGCAGTTGGGCAACTCAGAGCTGACCTATGAGAAGAAGCGCGAGTTCAACATCGGTGTCGACCTCGGCTTCCTGAACAACCGCATCAACGTGACGTCCGACTTCTACTGGCGCGACAACTTCGACCTCATGGGCTATGCCAACACCCAGGGTGCCGGCGGTTCGGTCAGTAAGTTTGCCAACGTGGCTTCCATGAAGTCGCATGGTATCGAGGCCACTATCTCTACCAAGAACATTGCCACCAAGGACTGGTCGTGGAACACCGACCTCACCTTTGCCTATGCGCATACCGAGATTACCGACCTGATTTCCTGGGCCAATGTCATGAGCCTGATTTATGATTCGGGTGCCAACACGCTCGTAGGCTATCCCCACCGTTCGCTGTTCTCTATCCCCTTCGTGGGCCTGAACGACGAAGGTATTCCGCAGGTCATCAATGAGAATGGCGAGGTGACTACCACCAACATCAACTTCCAGGAGTACGACAAGCGCGACTTCCTGAAGTACGAAGGTCCTACGGAGCCCACCATCACCGGCGGTCTGAACAACATGCTCCGCTGGAAGAACTGGCGCCTGAACGTGTTTGTGACCTATTCGTTTGGCAATAAGCTCCGTCTCGACCCTGTCTTCTCATCGAGCTACAGCGACCAGACAGCTATGCCGAAGGAGTTCAAGAACCGTTGGGTGGTGCCCGGCGACGAGAAGGTCACCAACATCCCGGTTATTCCCAGCACACGTCAGGTTACGAGCATTCATAATCTGGACTATGCCTACAATGCCTACAACTACTCTACAGAGCGCGTGGCCAACGGCGGATTCATCCGTCTGAAGGACGTCTCGCTGAGCTATGACTTCGAGCCGCAGCTCATCAGCAAGATTGGCCTCACCTCGGCTTCGCTGAAGATTGACGCCACCAACCTGCTCCTGCTCTATGCCGACAAGAAGCTCAACGGCCAGGATCCTGAGTTCGTCAACTCGGGTGGTGTGGCAACACCGCTCTCGCGTCAGTTCACCCTTACGCTTCGTCTGGGCATTTAACTTGAACCAAGAAAAAGAAAATACGCTGTATGAAAAAGAATACAATCAACAAGATATTTGCAGTAGTCTGCGGCACACTGATGCTGACGGCTTGTGGCGATGGCTTCCTCGACCGTCAGCCCGACGAGCGCATTGAACTGAAACCTGCTGACTTGACCGACACCCAGTGCATCCAGCTCATGAACGCTTCCTATCCCGGCGCCAACTACGGTTGGATTGGCGAACTTTCGAGCGATAACATCATCGACAACAATGCACCTCACATGCCTACCAGTGTCAATGCTGAGCAGAAAGAGACCCACCTCAACCTGAACTCCTTCGACCGCAGCGACGACGAGCTCTTCCGCTTCGAGCCCTGCGTGTCGGCAAAGTTCCAGGACACACCTTATTATATTTGGGAAGACGAGTATAGCAGCATTGCCCAGTGCAACGTCATCATCAACCTGATTGATGAGCACGAGAAGCTCGTGGGCACCGCCAACCTCTCGGCCGTGAAGAAGGCCGTGCGCGGTGAGGCCAAGATTCTCCGTGCCTACTGCCACTACATTCTGGTCAACCTGTTCTCGCAGGCCTACAAGAACGACGAGGCCAGCAAGCAGGACATCGGTATTCCCTACGTGAAGGAAGTAGAAACCACCGTGCGCGTGAACTACGACCGCAGCAACGTGGCCGACGTCTATGCCCTGATCGACGAAGACCTGAAAGCCGGTCTGGCCGAACTGAACGACACCCACATGGAGAAGCCCAAGTGGCACTTCAACCTGCCTGCTGCCTACGCTTTTGCAGCACGCTTCTATCTGTCTTACCACAAGTACGACGAGGTCATCAAGTATGCCGACCTGGTGCTTGGTCCCGGACAGGCCAACCTCAACGGTCTGCTCTTGAACTATGAGCCCTTCGGCGACTTCGTCTATGCCAGAGACTTTGGCAACTATTTCCAGAATCCTGAAAGTAAGAACAACCTGATGCTCATCACGTCGCTTTCTTACAATTTCTATCATGCCATTGGCTACCGCTATGCCATGAATGGCGAGGCTGCACGTGCCGTCTTCTTCCATACTGCGCCTACGTGTACCAGCCTGATTATCCATCCCGCAGTCATTGCCAGCTATCAGTTCGCTTCCTATAGTTCCGAGGATGCCGACTATGGCTACTATTCGTACAAGATTAACTATGTCTTCGAATACACCGACAAGGTGAGCGGCACCGGCCGTGCCCATCAGGTGCGTCGCGAGTTCACCAACAACGTGCTGCTGCTCGAGCGTGCCGAGGCTAAGATTCTGAAGGGCGACTACGATGAGGCCATGAAGGACCTGGCTGCCTATGAGGCCGGTCGTCAGACGCTCTCCAACACCCTGAAGAAGAGCTACGACATTGAAGATACACCGCTCACGAAGGAGATGGTGCTCTCCTGGTACGATCCTGCCACACACGGCATCAACAATCCCAACGTCACCGACCGCCAGAAGCACGAGAACGTGCTCGGCATGGAAGCCGAGGGCTGGGGCAACGCCAAGAACATGGGCATCGACATTCCCGCCGAGGCTATCCCCTATATGAACTGTCTGAACGACATGCGCCGCTACGAGACCATGTGGGAAGGCTTCCGCTTCTTCGACCTGAAGCGTTGGGGCATCAAGTACGCTCACATCGTCGGCCCGCAGTCGGAGAAAATCGAACTCGACTGGGATGATCCCCGTCGTGCCATCGAGGCTCCACTCGAAGCCCGCACAGCTGGCTTAGAGTCGTCGCGCACCAAGCTGGCTGCTAACGAAGCTGCCGCTGCTGCCGGTGCCCGCGTGGCTTGGCCTGAAGCATCAGTGTTTAAGACTAACAACTAAAGGAAGGAGAAAACAGAGCTATGAAGAAAGTAAAAAACATACTGTTCGGCGCCGTCGCAGCATTGGCCCTTGCCGGCTGTGCGAAGGACGATTTCACCGAATCTATCTTTGACACCACAGAGACGGGGTTAGACAAGACGTCCTACACCTATCCGCTCGACGCCTATCTGCAGGACAATTTCCTGAACCCTTACAACGTGCAGTTCATCTATCGCATGGAAGACATAGGTTCCGACATGCAGAAGGACTTGGTGCCTGCCACCTACGACCAGGCCAAGCAACTGGCCGTGCTCTGCAAGTACATGTGGTACGATGTCTATAAGGAGCTGGCTGGCGAGAAGGAAGTGTTCCTCAAGAAGTACAGCCCCCGCATCATCCATCTGACCGGTACGCCCAGCTACAACAGCGACGGCACCGAGACGCTCGGTTTTGCTACCAACGGTACGAAGATTACGCTGCAGGCCGTCAACCACCTGGACTTCACGCAGATTGAGGGACACTATGGTCTGAACAACCTGTTCTTCCACACCATGCACCACGAGTTTACCCACATTCTCGACCAGACCATCAGCCATCCGCAGGCGTTCAACATTATCTCGACCGGTTTCTACAACAACGACTGGCACAGCACACCCAACGAGATTGCTGTAGGCAACGGCTTCGTCACCAACTATGCCTCGGCCAACAGCACCGAGGACTGGGCCGAGACCGTGTCGAACTACATCACCATGAACCAGCAGGACTGGGACGAGATGCTCAAGCAGGCCTCTTTCCGTTGGGAGCAGATTGACTTCCGCGACGATGAGCAGCGCGACTCCGTGAACCGCCTCTATTCGTTGGCCACACGCTATCCGAACCTCTACGACGTCGACTCCATCGGCCGTCCGTTCCGTCTGGGCAGTGGCGAATACAAGTGGGTGCGCAAGGTGATTGCCCGCAATGCCATCACCGGAGCTCCTGAAACCGACGAGAATGGCAAGATACAGTATGCTGCCGACAAGCCCATCGATGCCGTCTCTGTCATCAACCAGAAGGTGCAGCTGGCACGCGAATGGCTGAAAGACAGCTATAAAATCGATATCGACGCCCTGCGCAAGGAAGTGCAGCAGCGCCAGTATCTGACCGATGCCGACGGCAACTTTGTGATGTCCGACGACAACCAGTACATCAACCGTCTGGCACAGCCCGACCCCGAGCATCCCTCGCAGACACTCATGCAGACGCTCTTGCAGGCGGTGGATGCCTATGCAGTGAAATCAACCGACTCTTCAAACGAATAATAAAAGGATATGACGAACAAGATATTTTCATTGGCATTGCTCTTAGGAGCAACCCTTCTCTTCACTGACTGTAAGCGCGAGGAAGACGACCTCTTCAGCAAGTCGGCTGCCGAGCGTCTCAACGACGTGAAGGATGTCTACAGCGAGCGTCTTACAGCCAACGAGGCCGGTTGGGCTCTGCAGTACTATCCTCAGATCGACGAGGAAGCCTA
>CAMOTK010000097.1 GCA_946625715.1 uncultured Prevotella sp.
CCCTGCTCGACACGGTCATCGCCATTCTGGCCGGACTCATGATTTTCCCCGCCGCTTTCTCTGTAGGCGTACAACCCGACAGCGGTCCGTCGCTCATCTTCATCACCCTGCCCAACGTGTTCCAGCAGGCCTTCGCATCGGTGCCCATCGTGGGCTATGTGGTGAGCATCCTGTTCTATGCCCTGCTGGTGTTCGCCGCCCTCACGTCGACCATCTCGATGCACGAGATAGGCACCGCCTTCTTCACCGAAGAGCTGCACATGGAGCGCCGATGGGTGGCATGGGTGGTCACGCTGGCCTGCGCCCTGCTGGCCGTGGGCTGTTCGCTCAGCGTGGGCGCCGTCGACTCCCTTCGCATCATGGGCCGCTCGCTCATGGACTTCTGCGACATGCTCACCGCCCAGTATCTCTTGCCCATGGGCGCCTTCCTGACGAGCATCCTTATAGGTTGGTTTGCTTCGCAGGAAAAGGTGTGCAACGAGTTTGCCAACAACAACCCGACGCTGCGCCGTCTGTTTCCCTTCTACCAGTTCTCCGTGCGCTTCATAGTACCCATAGGCATCCTGCTCATCTTTCTCCACCAATTAGGTATCGTCTGACATGAAGCGCATCCGCCTGCTCAACAAATCCGACCGCAAGGTGCTCGCCGCGCTGGCCATCATGGCCGTCGCAGCCATCGGCATCCTGACTATGACCGGACGGCAACAGGCCAACAACAGGCGCCTCGAACAAGTCTACGAGCAACCGACCAACCATCGGTCCAGTGGTCATGCCAGCCAACAGCCCATTTATGCGCAGAAAGCGCAGCAGGCTGAGCGCTTCGCCTTCGACCCAAACACGGCCGACAGTACCCAGTTGCTACGTTTAGGCTTGCAGCCCTGGCAGGTGGTCAACATTTACAAATACCGGAGCAAGGGCGGCATCTTCCGCAAGAAGGAAGACTTTGCGCGAATCTATGGGCTCACCGCAAAGCAATACCGCGAACTGGAGCCTTACATCCGCATCTCGACCGACTATCTGCCCGCCTCGACACTGGTGGAGAACCAGCCCGCGGCTCGCGACACCACCCGCCGCTATCCCGAGAAACTTGAGGCGGGCCAGCAGATAGACCTGGCGACAGCCGACACCACGGCGCTGCAACGTGTGCCAGGCATCGGCCGCTACTTTGCAGCGCGCATCGTTCGTCTGCGCCAACAGTTAGGCGGTTTCGCCAGCATCGACCAACTCGACGACATCAGCAACTTCCCTCAGAACGCCAAGCCCTATTTCAGTCTGAACCGCCCCAAGCTGCAAAAACTGAACATCAACAGCCTCAGCCAGAACGAGCTGCAACGCCATCCCTACATCACCTACACCATGGCCAAGGCCATTGCCGACTACCGCCGAACGCACGGCACCATCAGCTCGCTGCAACAACTGGCCCTGCTCCCCGGTTTCACGCCCGAGGCCATCAAGCGCCTGGAGCCCTACGTGGCGTTCTAAGAGTTTTTTTTAATAAGCAGATGGAAAAAATAGACGCTTGGCTTGGTTTTTATCGTTTTTATGTGTACTTTTGTCGCAAAGTTTATTCATATGATGAACAAACGACCATACTTGAACGACGCCGTGACACTGCTGAGCGAGCTCATTGCCACGCCAAGCATCAGCAGGGAAGAGACGAAGGCGGCCGACGTCATGGTGAGATACATGACGGCTTGGGGACTGAACCCTAAGCGCGACGGCAACAACGTGTGGGCCATTGCTCCACACTTCGACGACAGGAAACCAACCATTTTGCTCAATGCCCACATCGACACGGTGAAACCCGTGGCCTCTTGGACGCGCGACCCGTTCAAACCACAGATAGAGAACGGCAACCTCTACGGACTGGGCAGCAACGACTGCGGCGGCGGACTGGTGTCGCTGTTGCAGGCGTTCAGAATGCTCTCGGCGCAGAAAGCCGAGGAGCCGCAGGGCGCCCAGCAGCTCGACCTCTTCTCCCAGATGCCTGTGGCGACTAAGAGCGAGCAGATGGCGTTCAACCTGATATACTTGGCGTCGGCCGAAGAGGAAGTGTCGGGCAAGGAAGGCATCGCCCGCGTGCTGCCAAAGTTGCCGAAGATAGACGTGGCCATCGTGGGCGAGCCTACGGGCATGCTGCCTGCCATTGCCGAGAGAGGACTGATGGTCATCGACGGCTATGCCTACGGCAAAAGCGGCCATGCGGCACGCAACGAGGGCATCAACGCCATCTACGAAGCACTCGACGACCTGGTGTGGCTGCGCGACCACCACTTTAAGAAAGAAAGCCCGCTGCTGGGCCCCACGAAGATGTCGGTGACGGTGGTCGAGAGCGGCACACAGCACAACGTGGTGCCCGACAAGCTGCACTTCGTGGTCGACGTGCGCACCAACGAATACTATCAGAACGAGTATGTCTTTGAGTACTTGAAACGCCACATGAAGAAGTGCGAGCTCAAAGCGCGGTCGTTCCGCCTGCACTCGTCGCACATTGACCCCGAGCACCCGTTAGTGAGGCGCTGCAAGGAGATGGGACTGAAACCCTTCGGCTCGCCCACGTTGAGCGACCAGGCGCTCATGTCGTTCCCATCGTTCAAGATGGGGCCCGGCGAGAGCAGTCGCAGCCATTCGGCCGATGAGTTCATCGGCTTGGCTGAGATAGAAAATGCGATTGAAACTTATATGGAACTGCTCAGCGACCTGACGCTGTAGCCCCCACCCCACCGTTTACCGGCCCAGCCAGCGCAGGGGGTTGAGCGTCTCTGTCCACTTGCGCAGCTGGAACTGCAGGATGTTTTCGCCGCCGATGGTGCCCAGCACCTGACGGGCGGAAACCTTCTGCCCGCGGCTCACGTTGACCGTGGCCAGATTGCAATAGACGGAGATGTAGCTGCCGTGGCGCACCATCACCACCTTGGTGCCGCCAAACTGATAGACGCCGCTCACCTCGCCATCGAACACACTGCGTGCCTGCGCACCAGGCTGACCCTTGATGTGCACGCCCTTGCTGTTGAGCCGCACACCCTTCAACCCCTCTACATCGTACTGGCCGTAGCCGTTGACAATGCGGTAGGCACCCGTGATGGGCATCGGCAGACGGCCGCGGTTGCTCTCGAAGCTGCCGCTGATGCGCTGGTCTTCCGATGTGACGAACGTCTCTACGGGCTTTGTCTCCCGCTTCTCCACATCGGCCTCGGCCACTTCCGTTCTGCGCGACTTCCTTGAGCGCTTCGACTTAGTCGTCGCGCCTTGCTGCTTGTCGGCAGCGGCTTCGCGCTCAGCCTTCCGCTTGGCTGCCAGTTCGGCCTCGCGCTGTCGGCGTGCCGCCTCTTCGGCCTTCCTTCTGGCTTCAGCCTCGGCACGTGCTTTGGCGCGCGCCACTTCCTGGGCAATGAGCTGGTCGATGCGCACGTTGAGTGCCGCATCTTCCTGGCGCTGCTTCTCCATGAGCGCCTGAATGGTCTTCTGCTGTCGCTGCAGCGTCTTCACCACCTGCTGATGCTCCACCTGCTTGCCTTCCAGCTGCTTGCGCTCCTGCTCGTCTTTCCAGAGCAGGTTGCGCTTCTGCGTCTTGGCGTTGTTCAGGTCGGCCAGCTTCTGTTCCACCTGCTCCTGCTTCGACTTCACGGCCTCGCCTTGGGCCTTCTGGAAGGTGGCATACTCACGCATGAAGCGCATGCGGCGATACATCTGGTTGAGGTTGTCGGCACTGAAGATGAACATCATGCGGCTCTGTATGGTGCGGTTGCGACGCATGTAGCGCATCGACTTCATGTAGCGCTGCTTGCGGTCTTCGAGCTCCTGTCTGAGCACGGTGAGCTGCTTGTCGTACGACACGATGGTGGTGTCGAGCACGGAGAGGTCGCGGCGAATGGTGTCGATGGTCTTGCGCTTTTGGTCAATCTCGCTATTGAGCATCATGAGGTTTTGCAGACGCTCCTTCACCACCCGCTCGTTCTGGGCATACCTGCGTTGCTGTTCCTTCATCTGCCGTTGCAGCTGTTGCCGGCGGTTCTGCAGGCTCTTCACGGTCTCCCTGCCGGCCGACTGCTTAGTGGCAGTGTGCTTTCTGGCCGTGGTCTTGGCTGTGGTCTGCTTGCGCTGTTGGCTACGCCGCTGCTGGGCCGGCACGGCGAGTGCGACCAGTAGCAAGAGGGAAAGGAGAATGGCAACTCTCTTCATGCGTCAGCGATTATAAAGCCATGAAGCGACGAAGAATCTCGTCGACCGACACTTCGCGATACTTGTCAGACACTTCTGTGCGCAGCTCCCACTCTTCGGCATGCTCCACGTAGTTGAAGTTCATGCCCACCTTCACTTGCTGCTTAGGCGTGGTGAGGGTGACGGTCTGCGTGTGTGGGAAAGGCTTCTGTGCCAGCGTCTTGAAGTTGGTGTAGTCCCAGTTCAGCTGCGTGTTGCCGTGCAGTTGGTCGCGATAGAGAATGTTGACCATCTTGAGCGTGGCATCGGTGTTGCTGGCCAGCCAGCTGTAGTTCATCTTTTCCTTCGACATGCTGATAATCACGTCGTCGCCGCCGAGGTCTACGTCATACTGCTTCAGACCTTCGTTCGTGACTTTCACCTTGCCGGGAATGAACAGTTCGTTCCAGAACAGGGCCTGCAGCGAATAGAAGTTCAGACCGCTGTTGCGCAGGAAGTCTATCTGGCGGTAGGTGGCTTTCAGGTAGAGCTTGTTGATGCGGTCCATCACAAGCACATAGTCGGGCGTGAACTCCAGTCGGCCGGCCTCAACGAAGCCGAAGGCCATGAGCTGTATGCGGATGACGTCGTCGCGCTTCATCCGCAGGTTGCCCGTGAGCGAGAGCTTCTGGGGGCCCACTTCCACGCTGAAGCGCAGCTTCGAGGTGATGAAGCGCTTGTGCTGTGCGTTGTCGGCCACTTTATACATGAAAGAGTTCTGGTCGGCCTTGGTATAGGTCTTCACGGCCACGTCTGCAGCAGCACCCTGCTGGGCACCGGCAGCAGCACCACCACCGGCAGCGCCTTGCTTCTGTCCGGCCGGAGCCGACGAGTCTGCCGCAGCCACATTCTTTTCAGCCTTAGGGGCTTTGGTCTCGGCCGTGTATTGACCTACGTGGCAGGCCGACAACAGTAAGGGGAGTGCCATTAAGGCAACTTTGAAAAGATTGGTTCGTTTCATTTCTTCAAGTATTTTTTACGTTTTATTTTTCTTTGCAAGAGTTTGTTATCCGGGTCGTCGAGCAGGGCTTTCTCCCATTGCCGCAAGGCGCCTTCCAGGTCGCCGCAGAAGAAGTAGATGTCGCCCCCATGCTCGAGCAGAGTGCCGTTTTGTAGCGAGTCGTTCTGTATGGCCTGGTCGATATAGACGCGGGCTTCGGCATAGCGCTGCTGCTTGAAGAGCACCCAGGCATAGGTGTCGAGATAGGTGGGGTTCTTCGGCTCTTTCTGTATGGTGAGCAGGCTCATCTTCTCGGCTCGGTCCAGTTCCTGGTCGAGCTCGCTGAGGAAATAGGCATAGTTGTTCAGACACCCGATGTTGTCGGGCTTCCACTGCAGGCAGGAGTCGTAGGCCTCGAAAGCGGCCTTGTGGTCGCCTTCCTGGTGGAGCAGGTCGCCATAGAGGGCGTAGAAGTCCGACGCAATGTCGGGCGAACTGTTCTCGTTGATGACGCTGATGCCGTTGCGGAAGGTTTCGAGGGCGTCGGCGTAGCGTTCTTTCCTATAATAGGTGGTGCCCAGGAAATAGTAGAACGCCATGACGTCGGGGTTGTACTGGCGACCAGCCTGACAGAGCTCGATGATGCGGTCGTCGTCGCCGCTTTCCCACGCAAACTGCAGCAGCTGCAGGCGGGCCTGCTCGTTGTCGGGAGCAATGGCGAGAGCCTGTTCCAAGGGCTTGACGATGCTGTCGCGTGGCATCTGCTTGTAGGTCATGTAGGCCGCACAGAGCATGGCCACCTCGGTCTCGACCTTCGGCTGGGCCAGCAGTTCGCTGAACAGCTGCAAGATGCGGGTGCTGTCGCGCTGGGCCTTTTCGTTTTCGGTGATTTCGTTGCCTAACAGCTTGATGCGGTCGGCAGAGTTGACCGAGGGACTGAACAGCAGCACGCGGGTGATGGAGTCGGCCCTGACGCTGTCGTGCTGCTCGCTATAATAGGCTCTGAGCGACACCAGCGCATGGATGTTTTGCGGCTCTTCGCGCAGGATGTCTCGATAGATGGCCAAGGCCTCGGCCTCGCGGTCGTTGGTCACGAGCATATCGGCATAGCCGGCCTTGTAGTTCAGGTCGTTGGGATACTGGTCGGAGAGGGCTTTCATCTCGCCGATGGCTTCTTCGGGGCGTCCCAGCTCGTTGTAGAGGTTGCTTTTCGTGTACGACAGCTGCTCGCTCTTGCCGTCAATCTGCTCCATAAGCGTCAGTTTCTCAATGGCCTTCTCATAGTTCTTTTCGCGCACATAGAGCCGATAGAGCACCTCGAGCAGGTCTTCGCGCTCCTTGTTGGCGGCATAGAGCCGCTCATAGACGTCGATGGCGGGCGCATACTCGCCCATCTCTATGTACGCCTGAGCCAGAATCTCCTGGTAGTGGGCATTGTCGGGCTGCAGCTCGGCCGCTTTCTGGAAATAGCGCTTGGCCACGTCTTTCTGCTTTATCTGCTCGTAGTAGTGGGCCAGGAAGTAGTAGGCCTCGGATGCTTCGGGATTGAGCTCTATGCAGCGGCGCAAGAGGTCGAACGAGGCGTCGGCATTGTTCTTATAGCGCTGCGTAAGTGCTTCGTGGAAGAACATGTCGTAGCGGCGCATGCGCTCATAGTCGTCGGCGTGGCACAACGTGCCCGTCAGCAACCACATCGTCAGCACTAAAAGAATGGTTCTCCTCATAAAAATCTCACTTCTCAATTCTCACTTCACCCCCGTATGCCCATAGCCACCGGCTCCACGCTCAGTGTCGTCGAGGGCTTCGACGCAAACGAAGTCAACCGTTTCGTGGCGGGCAACAACCATCTGCGCGATGCGCTCGCCATCGTTCACCACAAAGTCGTCTTGCGACAGATTGATGAGCACCACGCCTATCTCGCCGCGATAGTCGGCATCGATGGTGCCGGGCGCATTGAGCACGGTGATGCCCTTCTTCAGCGCCAAGCCGCTGCGCGGGCGCACTTGCGCCTCGTAGCCTTCGGGCAGGGCGATGGAAAGGCCCGTGGGAATGAGCCGACGCTCCAGGGGGTGCAGCACCACCGGCTCGTCGAGATTGGCACGCAAATCCATTCCCGCACTTTGGGTCGTAGCATAGACGGGCAGGGGCTGGTGCCCCCGGTTCACAACGTTCACTTTTAGCATAATACGTATTATTAAAGTGCAAAATTAGCAATTTCTACTGAAAGTTCCACATTTTTTGCTCATTTTTATCTTATTTTATAAAAAGTGGCGGCACACTGGTGGTCCAGCGGATATCTGGCGGTAGTCATGTCATCCTATTCTTCCAACAGCTCCACGTCGCTCTCCATGTAAAGAAAAACTGCCAAAATTTAACACTTCCGGACCGAGCATTCTAGAAAAGT
>CAMOTK010000098.1 GCA_946625715.1 uncultured Prevotella sp.
CAAACAGCGCCACGTTGTAGCTGGCCACGACAATGCCGGGTGCTTTCTCGTCATCGTCGGAACCGAACCATCCAGGCTGGTAGATGGTGCCTGAGTAAGGTATGCAGCACAGCAGCGTGATGAAGGGGATGAGCGCCCAGTGCCAACGGCGACGGATGAGCCAGAAAAGCAGCAACACCAGATTGGCCAGAATGAGTAGCGGCAAGACATAAACCAGCATGGCCGATGCCGTATTGTGTAGCGGATTGGCGTCACCGCCGTAGAGTCCGAAGAATGTGAATCCAGACGTTACAGCGGTCACGATGAGTACCATGAAGGATAGATACTTGTAGACTGCGAGTTTTCCCATATTGTGAAACGGTTTGAATTGATTGATAGAAAGATTGCTTGCTTAATCCTCGTCGCCGATGTGCTTCTTCACCATCTCGATGAGCTCTTCGGGATTGAACGGCTTGGCCAGGAAGTCGTTGCAACCAGCGGTCAGGGCTGCCTTGACGTGCTCGTCGTAGGCAAAGGCGCTGATGGCAATGACTGGCGTTTCGTGGTTCACCTCTTTGATAATGCGCGTGGCATCGAGACCGTTCATCTCTGGCATGCGTATGTCCATGAGTATCAGGTCGGGCTTCTCGTCTTCGTTGATGGTGACAGCCTCAATGCCGTTGTGCGCACGAAGAATGCGGTAGCGGTTATGCAGCACGATGCGCACCAACTCGAAGTTGGGCTCCTCGTCTTCGGCCACGAGAATGGTCTTCATCGTGCCGTCGCTGCGCTGTATGGCTCTGAGTGTGCGGCCGTTGCTCATTGATTGCATAGACGTAGACACGCCGCCGACCGTGCCTTGGAAGGGCAATACAAACGTGAAGGTGGCGCCGTGGCCCAGTTCGGAATGTACCTCGATGTGTCCGCCCATCTTCTCGACGATGATTCGGCAGAGGGCCAGGCCCAGTCCGAAACCTTTTTGCGACTCGGCGTCCTTCGATGTGTAAGTGTCGAAAATGTGGGGAATGAACTCGGAAGCAATGCCCGTGCCGGTGTCGGTGACGTAGAACTCGATGTTCTTTGCATCGTCTATCAGACGATAACCATAGGTAACCGACCCCATCGTGGTGTGCTTCAGTGCGTTGGAAATGAGGTTCGAGAAGATTTGGGCCAGTCGGTTCTCGTCGGTAGTGAACAAGACGGACGTGTCAGGATGCGTCCAAGAGAGTGCCACCGTGTCGGGGCAGCGGAACTTGAACAGCTGCTTGATGCTCTTCATCAGGTGCTCCAGGTCGGTAGTCTCTTTCTTGATGGTGATTTCGCCTGCTTCCACGCGGCTGAGGTCCAGTATCTCGTCGACCAGACTCAGCAGGCGGTTGTTGTTGGTTTCAATGATTTCGAGGAAAGTCTGCCGCTCTTCGGCCGAATCGGTCTCGGCAATGATACGCGAAAAGCCCTCGATGGCGTTCAGCGGTGTGCGAATTTCATGACTCATGTTAGCCAGGAAAAGCGATTTCATCTTGCTCGCCTTTTCTGCCTGCGCTACTTTCTCTTCATACTCTTTCAGCTTCTGGTTGGCTGCCTCTAATTCCAGTTTAGCAGCCATCAACTGGTTGTTTGCTTCAGTGTACTTCTGAAAGAGTATTTCTTTTTCTTCTTCTAATGTCATGAGCTTGTTCCAGTCTTTTTTGCTCTTACATTTTGCAAAGATAATATTTTATTTCCAACTGACAAATAATTGACTTGATTTTTTTAAGCCCTTTTGGCTTTTTCCCACGTTCCGCTGGTGTTGTGCGTGCGCAGATAGTGTATGCCCTGGAACACGTTCATGTTCATGAACAGGAAGTAGTAGGGCACGTAGAGAAGTCGCTGCTTGCGACCTTTGCGGTAGAGCCACCAACCGCCGAAAGCGGCCAGATAGAACACGAGTTGCAGCAGCCAAACGACGGTGTAGATGGTGCCGGCTTTCATCATGACCAATGCCACGTTGAGCGGAATGAGCGCCATGAGGGCAAAGGGCGTGACGGTCCAGCGCAAGACGCGATGGCTGACGAACTGGAAGCTGACGAGCGGGTACTTGAAGGGGTTCATCAGCGACCTCAGCCACCACACGCTCTGCAAGCCGCCGGCTGCAATGCGGCGCTTGCGCTTCGATTCTTCTTCCATGTTGGCCGAACCGTACTCCAGCGCATAGGCATCGGAAGTGTAGGCAATGCGCTTGCCGTCCTTCAATATCAGCATCGACATCATGAAATCATCGAGCAAAGCGTGCTGTGGAGCAGGCCGATAGCAGCTCATGCGCACGGCAAACAGTTCGCCGGCAGCACCCATTGCCGAGTAGAGCTCGGAGTCCCAGCGCTTCAGCGTGCTCTCGTATTTCCAGTAGAAGCCTTCGCCTTCAGCGGCTACATCGCCTGCAGCCTTTGCGGCCACGCGCTTTTCGCCCGACACGCAGCCCACTTGCTCGTCCATAAACAGGCGGGCTATCTCTTTCATCGACCCCGCGTTGAGCATCGTGTTGGCGTCGGTGAACACCACTATCGGTGCACGGTTCTCGCTGAGGCCGTGCTGCATGGCAGCTGCCTTGCCGCGACGCTCAGGGCTGAACACCAGCTTGACTTCGGGATACTGGCGCAACAGTTCGTTGGAACGGTCGTTGGAGCCGTCGGTCACCCACATGACGCAGAGCTTCTCGCTGGGATAATCCAGCTGGCGAATGTTGGCCATCTTCTCTTCGATGATGTCCTCTTCGTTGTAAGCGCAAATCATGAGCGTCAGCTCAGGCAACTGCGCATTATCAGCAGGGAGCACCGTTTTGTTCGGTGCTCCCTTGATGAGTCGTTTCCCTTTCAGTATCAGCCAAAGCACCAAGCCATACCCGAAATAGGTATAGAAGACGAGTGCCAGACAGAGCCAGAAAAGAACCTTCAACATAGTCTTATGGCTTTATGCGAATGCGATTGTCAGACCAGCCATGACGATGCTGACCATCGACATGAGCTTAATCAGAATGTTGAGCGACGGGCCGCTGGTGTCCTTGAACGGGTCGCCTACGGTGTCGCCAACGATGGTGGCCTTGTGGGCAAACGAGCCCTTGCCGCCAAAGTTGCCTTCCTCGACCATCTTCTTGGCGTTGTCCCAGGCGCCACCGGCGTTGGCCATGAAGACAGCCAGCGTGAAGCCTGCGGCCAGTCCGCCAACGAGCAGGCCGAGCACACCGGCCACGCCGAGCACGATGCCCACTACGATGGGAATGGCGATAGCGAGGATAGAGGGGAGAATCATTTCGTGCTGAGCGGCACGGGTGGAAATCTCGACGCAAGAACCGTAGTCGGGCGTGCCGGTACCTTCAAGGATGCCCTTTATTTCGCGGAACTGGCGGCGTACTTCCTCAACCATCTTCTGCGCAGCGCGTCCTACGGCTTCCATGGTCAAACCGCAGAACAGGAAAGCGGCCATTGCGCCAATGAACGCGCCAACCAGCACCTTCGGATTCATCAGGTTCACCTGGAAGAACTCCATGAAGTCGGGCATCGTGGCCGTCGACGGGTCGAACACTTGCTGCGTGAGCGGATGTATGAACTGCTGGCCTTCGTTCACGGCACGAATCATGGCAATCTTAATCTCCTCGACATAGGAAGCCAACAGTGCCAAAGCGGTGAGAGCGGCCGAACCAATGGCAAAGCCCTTGCCCGTAGCAGCGGTGGTGTTGCCTAATGCGTCGAGCGCATCGGTGCGGTGGCGCACTTCCTCGCCCAGTTCGCTCATCTCGGCGTTGCCGCCAGCATTGTCGGCAATGGGGCCATAGGCGTCGGTTGCCAGCGTGATGCCCAGTGTGGAGAGCATGCCTACGGCAGCAATACCAATGCCATAGAGGCCGTGAGAGATGCTTGAGGCACTCATGGTGAGGTCGAAGTGGTTGGCAAACATGTAGCTGAGCATGATGGCCACGCCAATGGTGATGACGGGGATGCAAGTAGACATCATGCCCGTGCCGATGCCCTTGATGATGACCGTAGCCGAGCCCGTAAGACCAGCTTCCGAAATCTTCTGCGTGGGCTTGTAGGAGTGCGACGTGTAGTATTCGGTGGCCTGTCCGATGATGACGCCTGCGGCCAAACCGGTGATGACCGAGCAGGAGAGACCGAGCCAGTTGTCAATGCCTAACAGATACAATATCATAAAGGTGGCGATGGCGATGAGCACGGCCGACACATTGGTGCCTAAAGAGAGCGAATGGAGCAGGTCCTTCATCGTGGCGCCTTCCTTGGTGCGCACCAGGTAGATGCCGAAGAGCGAGAGGAACACGCCTACGGCGGCAATGAGCATTGGCGCAATGACGGCACGCAGCTGCATGTCGCCGTTCATGGCAAAGGCCGTAGCGCCCAGAGCAGCTGTGGAAAGGATAGAACCGCAATAGCTCTCATAGAGGTCGGCGCCCATACCGGCCACGTCGCCCACGTTGTCGCCCACATTGTCGGCAATGGTTGCCGGATTGCGCGGGTCGTCTTCAGGAATATCGGCCTCGACCTTACCCACGATATCGGCGCCTACGTCGGCAGCCTTCGTATAGATGCCGCCGCCCACACGGGCAAACAGTGCCTGCGTGGAAGCACCCATGCCGAAGGTCAGCATCGTGGTGGTAATGGTGATGAGCGCCATCTGCTCGCCCTGATAGAAATAGGTGAGGATGAGAAACCAAATGGCAATATCGAGCAAGCCAAGACCTACCACCGTGAGGCCCATCACTGCGCCCGAGCGGAAAGCGATGCGGAGACCGCCGTCAAGACTCTGTCGGGCAGCATTGGCCGTGCGAGCGCTGGCGTAGGTAGCGGTTTTCATGCCGAAGAAACCGGCAAGTCCGGAGAAGAAACCGCCCGTGAGGAATGCGAAGGGCACCCAGGGATTTTGAACTTTCAACACGTAGGCCATGAAGGAGAAGACAACGGCGAGCACCACAAACACGATGGTGACCACTTTGTACTGCTGCTTCAGATAGGCCATAGCGCCGCGACGCACGTGTCCGGCAATCTCTTTCATTCTCGGTGTGCCTTCGTCGGCCTTCATCATTTGTGTGAAGAAGTACCAGGCCATGCTCAGAGCCACCACTGATGCGATGGGGACGAGCCAAAATGCGGAAGGAATGTTCATAGTTTAGAATATTGTTTAGAGTTATTGGTGTTTCGCGGGTCAGTCGTCGCCGAAGTCGGCCATGTTGGCAGCCTCGTCGTCGGGGTCGTCGGCGCCGAAGTCCATCATCGTCGAGTAGTTGTCTTCGGTGATGTCGTCGTCGTTGGGGTCTTCCAGCTCAATATCGTCCTCTTCGGGCTTGTTGTAGTCGTCCTCGGGAATTTCGTCTTCATCGTCGTTGTGCGAAGCAAACTTCATGCGCGGCTTTTCGGTTTCGGGCTTCAGCTTGGCAAAGATGGCTTCAGTCCACGTACCTTTTGCCACTTCAAGCACTTCGTAGCCGTCGGCCACCTTCTTCTCGTACATGCCGCCCTTCTTGTGCATGCGGTCGGCAGGCAGCGTGGTGGTAGAGATGTCGAAGCCGCTCTCGATGATGTCCTTGATGCTCTGCGAAAGCGAGTCCCAGCCGCCGCCGAAGTTGCGGTCGAGCACCTCTATGAGCTTGGCCGCCGTGATGTGGCGTATGTTCTCGTAGGTCAGGTCGGTCACGCGCAGTATGGGCTTCTTCTTGATGGCCCACGTCACCTTGACGTTTTCGTCGAGTTTCACCTGTCCCACTTTGTAGCCCATCTTCTCGTATTTCGCTTTGATGGCTTTCGAGTCGCCGTCGATTTCCTCTATGAGGAATGCGCTGCGAATGATGTCGGTGAAGTGGCGTACGTTATCCTTGACGTCGGCGTCTTTTTCTGCACCTTCCCACATGCGAAAGATGTCGTTTTCCTGAACATCCCATACGGAGCTCTTGGTTAAAGTCTTGAGCGTGAGTGCTTTTTTGTCTGTTTGTTGCATAAATATATTGGTTATTGTTTTTGTTTCTGTCTGCAAATGTAAGTACTTTATTTCTGATTCGCAAGTTTTTTGACAATTATTTTTTGCTTTTCTCGGTTTTTATTGCTACCTTTGTCTGCTGAAATGTCACAACCTTTAGCTGAAAGACTCAGACCTCGCACGCTCGACGACTATATTGGCCAGCAGCATTTGGTAGGCGAGGGGGCTGTCCTGCGCAGAATGATTGATGCAGGACGCATATCTTCGTTTATCCTTTGGGGACCGCCGGGCGTGGGAAAGACCACACTGGCGCAAATCATTGCCCACCGGCTGGAGACGCCCTTCTACACGCTTTCGGCCGTGACCAGCGGCGTGAAGGATGTGCGCGACGTGATAGAGCGGGCGCAGAAGGGGCGCTTCTTCAACGAGGCTTCACCTATTTTATTTATAGACGAGATACACCGTTTCTCCAAGTCGCAGCAAGACTCCTTGCTGGGCGCAGTGGAGAAGGGTATTGTGACGCTGATTGGCGCCACGACAGAGAATCCCTCGTTCGAGGTGATTAGGCCCCTGCTCTCGCGCTGTCAGCTCTATGTGCTGAAGCCGCTGGAGAAAGACGACCTGCTGAAACTGATTGACCGCGCGCTGACCAAAGACGCGATTCTCAAGGAGAAGCACATCACGCTCAAAGAGACTGGCGCACTCTTACGCTTTAGTGGAGGCGACGCGCGCAAACTTCTGAATATCTTAGAGTTAGTGACGGCCGACGACGAGGTGGAGATTACCGACGAACTGGTGGTCAACCGGCTGCAACAGAACCCGTTGGCCTACGACAAGGACGGCGAGATGCACTACGACATTATCTCGGCTTTCATCAAAAGTATTCGCGGCAGCGACCCCGATGCGGCGCTCTACTGGATGGCCCGCATGATAGAGGGTGGGGAAGACCCGCAGTTCATTGCCCGCCGCATGGTGATTTCGGCCTCGGAAGACATCGGGTTGGCCAATCCCAACGCCCTGCTCTTGGCCAATGCCGCCTTCGATACCGTGATGAAGATTGGTTGGCCGGAAGCCAGAATTGCGCTCGCCGAGTGTGCCGTCTATCTGGCAACCTCGCCAAAGAGCAATTCGGCCTACTTGGGCATCGATGCCGCTCTGGACCTTGTGCGCCAGACGGGCAATCAGCCTGTGCCGCTGCCCATTCGCAATGCGCCCACGCAGCTGATGAAAGACTTAGGCTATCACGACGGCTACAAGTATCCGCACGACTATCCCGGCCACTTCACCGAGCAACAATACCTGCCCGACGAACTGGTTGGACAGCGCCTGTGGCACGGACAGCACAATCCGGCCGAAGAGAAACTCTATCAGCGGATGGTCAACTACTGGGGCAAGCGCTATGAAGACTGAAAAAGTGTTTCTGTAAAACGCTGGTTACGTTTTTGCAAAACGCTGGTTACGTTTTTGCAAAACGCTGATTACGTTTCTTAAAACAGCGTGTTACGGATAAAAAAGCAGTGATTAACGGATGCTAAAGCAGTGATTAACGGATGCTAAAGCGGCGTTTTACGAACGCTAAACAACCGCTATGCGCAT
>CAMOTK010000099.1 GCA_946625715.1 uncultured Prevotella sp.
GGATGGGCGAGATGGTGGCTGGATGTAAAAGTGCCACTTTTACTTTTCTAGAACGTCGAGTCGCGAAGTGTTAAATTTTGGCAGTTTATCTTGACATTTTGACCTTTTTTAAGTTATGATATGCTACTGATTTCATGGAAAATGCGTACCTTTGCACGGTTTTTTATAATAATAAGGAAAAAAGAATGGATAAACTGAGCTATGCCCTCGGACTGGGCATCGGACAACAGCTGGCCCAGATGGGTGCCAAAGACTTGAACGTAGACGATTTTGCACAGTCGATTCGCGACGTGCTCGAAGGCCGCGAACTGAAGGTGTCGCACCGCGAGGCGCAGCAGATTGTGCAGCAGTACTTCCAGCAGCAGGAAGAGAAAATGAACGCCGAGCGCGCCGAGAAAGGCAAGGCCGCCAAGAGCGAAGGCGAGCAGTATCTGGCCGAGAACGCCAAGAAGGAAGGTGTGGTCACCTTGCCCAGCGGTCTGCAGTATCAGGTGCTCCAGAAGGGCAACGGCCGCAAGCCGAAGGCCACCGACTCGGTGAAGTGCCACTACGAGGGCTTCCTCATCGACGGCACCGTGTTCGACTCGAGCGTGCAGCGCGGCGAGCCCGCCGTGTTTGGCCTGCAGCAGGTCATTGCCGGCTGGACCGAAGGCCTGCAGCTGATGGAAGAGGGCGCCAAGTACCGCTTCTTCATCCCCTATCGCCTGGCCTACGGCGAGGGTGGTGCCGGACAGATGATTCCCCCCTATGCCGCCCTCATCTTCGATGTGGAACTGATACAAGTAATGTAAATAATTTAGCATAAAAGCAATGAAAAAACTCACTTTCGTAGCCGCTATGGCTATCGCTGCCGCTGCCATGACATCGTGCAGCAACTCTGCTCCCAGAGCCGATCTGCGGAGCGACGTCGACTCGGTGAGCTATGCCATCGGTATGGCTCAGACACAGGGTCTGAAGGAATATCTCGGACAGGCTCTCGGCGTCGACACCGCCTACATGGCCGAGTTCGTAAAGGGTCTCAACGAAGGCGCCAGCGCTGGCGACAACAAGAAGAAGGCCGCCTACTACGCCGGCATCCAGATTGGTCAGCAAATCACCAACCAGATGGTGAAGGGCATCAACCGCCAGCTCTTCGGCGACGACTCTACACAGACCATCTCGCTGAAGAACTTCATGGCCGGCTTCATCAGCGGCACCACTGGCAAGAAGGGTCTCATGACACAGGAGCAGGCCAGCAAGGTGGCTCAGGACAAGATGCAGCAGATTCGTGCACGCGCCATGGAGAAGACCTACGGCGAAAACAAGAAGGCCGGCGAGAAGTTCCTTGCCGAGAATGCCAAGAAGGAAGGCGTCCTGACCCTGCCCAGCGGCGTGCAGTACAAGGTGCTCAAGGAAGGCACCGGCAAGATACCTACCGACACCTCGATGGTCAAGGTACACTATGAAGGTCGTCTGCTCGACGGCACCGTGTTCGACTCGAGCTACAAGCGCGGCGAGCCCTTCGAACTGCGTTGCAACCAGGTCATCAAGGGTTGGACCGACGCCCTCGTCCACATGCCCGCAGGCTCTACATGGGAAGTCTACATTCCCCAGGAACTGGCCTACGGCGAGCGCGAGCAGCAGCAAATCAAGCCCTTCTCGATGCTGATTTTCAAGATTGAACTTATCGAAGTTAAGAAATAAGCTCATGATGAAGAAACTCTTACTGATAGCACTCGCCTTCACGGTGGGTGCTTCTTTCAATCAGGCCGAAGCTCAGAAGCGCAAGGTGAAGAAGCGCACCGACACCACCATCAAGCTCAAGGAGCCCGTGGTGCTGCGCACTGCCAGCGACACACTGAGCTACGTGGCCGGCATGTCGCTCACCAACGGACTCTCGGCCTTCCTCAAGCAGCAGCATGGCGTCGACTCTACCAACATGAACGAGTTTGTGAAGGGATTCGAGGCCGTCATCAAGGCCGACGGCGACCCGAAGATGAAGGCCTACGTGGCCGGCATGGAGATTGCCAACCAGCTCACGGGGCGCATCGTGCCGGGCATGAAGAAGGAGTTCACCGACACGCCCGACTCGCTCGTCAACGACATCCTCTATCGCGGCTTCACCGATGCCGTCTCGGGCGACGAGAAGGTGTTCACCCAGAAGCAGGCCGACGAGCTCTTTGCTAAGCGACAGGCTGCCAACAAGGCCGCCAAGGACGAGCGCCTCTACGGCGCCAACCGCGCCGCAGGCGAGAAGTTCCTGGCCGAGAACGCACTCAAAGACAGCGTGAAAACCACCCCGAGCGGACTGCAGTACAAGGTCATCACCATGGGCAACGGACCCGTGCCACAGGCTTCCGACAAGGTGCAGGTGCACTACGAGGGACGACTCGTCGACGGCACCGTGTTCGACGCCTCGAAGAAGCATGGCGACAAGCCGCTCTCCTTCCGCGCCGACCAGGTCATCAAGGGATGGACCGAGGCTCTCACCATGATGCCCGTAGGCTCTAAGTGGCAGCTCTACATTCCCTATCAGCTGGCCTATGGCGAGCGCAATGCCGGACAAATCAAGCCCTACTCGGCGCTCATCTTCGACGTCGAGCTGGTGGGTATCGAGAAATAAGAACGTTTTTCTTAGCGAAAAAAGGCGGAATCTGCTGTGGATTCCGCCTTTTTTGTGCCTCTCTGCTAACATTTTGACTAAAAGCGTTGGTCGTTTCGCCCTTTTTTGTTACTTTTGCTGACAGATTGTAAACTTAATACCCCGCTTTATGGAAAAAATTGATCAGCTCGACAAAAAAATACTGAGCATTTTGTCAAAAAATGCACGTATTCCGTTCAAAGATGTAGCAGCAGAGTGCAACGTCTCCAGAGCCGCCATCCACCAGCGCGTGCAGCGACTCATCGACAACGACGTCATCACCGGCAGCGGCTTCGACGTCAACCCCAAGAGCCTCGGCTACAGCACCTGCACCTACGTGGGCATCACGCTCGAGCGCGGTTCCATGTATAAGGATGTGGTGGCCGAACTGCAGCACATTCCCGAAGTGGTCGAGTGCCACTTCACCACCGGCCCTTACACCATGCTCGTCAAGGCCTACGCACGCGACAACGAGGAGCTCATGCGCCTGCTCAACGGCAAGCTGCAGGGCATTCGCGGCGTCGTGGCCACCGAGACGCTCATCTCGCTCGAGCAGAGCATCAAGCGCGAAATCGAAGTAAACTTTGACAATGAATAAACCGTCACGGACATGCGTGCTTACAACCTGAAATCTCATCTTGACAACATCTACCAGCACTTCCCCGAAGGCGAGCGCCGACCCGTCATAGGCATCACCAGCAACTACGGCGACGCTACGGCCAAGTTGGGCGAAGGCTACTATAAGCAGGTGGTCAGGGCGGGTGGCGTGCCACTGCTCATTCCGCCCGTGGCCGACCGCCATGTGCTCGTCAGTACGCTCGAGCGCATCGATGCCCTCCTGCTCTCTGGCGGCGGCGACATCAATCCGCTCTTCTGCGGCGAAGAGCCCGTGCCCCAACTGGGCGGCATCAACGCCGAGCGCGACCTGCCCGAACTGCTCATCACCCGTCTGGCCTTCAACCGCCAGTTGCCCATCCTCGGCATCTGTCGCGGCATACAGACCATGGCCGTGGCTCTGGATGGTAAGGTGGCGCAGCACATCAGCACCGCCATCAAGCATTCGCAGGATGCCGACCGCGGCGAGGCCACCCATTCCGTCGGCATCGACGAAGGGTCGGTCTTGGCCAAAATCTACGGCGGGGCAACGAGCCTCTTCGTCAACTCCTTCCACCACCAGGCCGTCAGCGACCCGGGCCGCCACTTCCGCGCCGTGGCGCATGCTGCCGACGGACTTATCGAGGCCATTGAGAGCACCGAATACAAGTCGATGATTGGCGTGCAGTGGCATCCCGAGTGTCTGGCCGACGATGGTCTGCCCCTGTTCCAGTGGCTTGTGGGCGAAGCCCGCAGCTATCGCGAGGCCCACAACGTGCACGACCGTGTGCTCACCCTCGACACCCACTGCGACACGCCCATGTTCTTCAACCAGGACATCCACTTCGCCCACCGCGACCCGAAGATTCTCGTCGACCTGCACAAAATGACCGAAGGCCGACAGGACGCCACCATCATGGTGGCCTATCTGCCGCAGCCCACCGACCAGCCGCGCCAGTATGCCGACGCCATCTTCGACCGCATTGAATCCATCGTGGCCGAAAACAGCCCTTACCTCGCCTTGGCCCGAACGCCCGACGACCTTTGGCTGAACAAGCGGCAGGGCCGCAGGAGCATCATGCTCGGCATTGAAAACGGCATTGCCCTCGATGGCCAGCTCGGCAACGTCAAGCACTTTGCCGACCGCGGCGTGGTCTACATCACGCTCTGTCACAATGGCGACAACGACCTCTGCGACTCCGCTCGCGGCACGCAGACCCACAACGGCGTCAGTCAGTTCGGCGAGCAAGTCATTGCCGAGATGAACCGTCTGGGCATCATGGTCGACCTGAGCCACGCCAACGAGAAGAGCTTCTACGATGCCCTGAGCATCTCGAAGACGCCCATCGTCTGCAGCCACTCTTCTTCTCGTGCCCTCTGCGACCATCCCCGTAACCTCACCGACGACCAGATGCGCGCCTTGGCCAAGGCCGGCGGCGTCTGTCAAATCACCCTCTACCCCGGTTTCCTCGTCAAAGAACAGCCCGCACCTGTGTCCGCTGCTGCCGCATCCGCTGTTGCCGCATCCGCTGCCGGCATATCTGCTGCCGGCGCATCCGCTGCATTCACTGCCCCCGCCGCTGCTCCGACGGAAGCCACAATACTCGACGCCATGGCCCATCTCGACCATGCCATCGAGGTGATGGGCATCGACCACGTGGGCCTCGGCACCGACTTCGACGGCGACGGCGGCGTGCCCGGACTGGCCAACGCATCGGAGCTCTTGCAGTACACCCGTCAGCTCCTTGCCCGCCGCTACAGCGAGGCCGACATCCAGAAACTCTGGGGTGGCAATTTCCTGCGCGTCATGCGCCTGGTTCAACAATCAAAATCTTAGAATTTATGAAAATCCCATACCTTGCAGCCTTCCTCTCGGTTGCGCTCTTTGCCGCTTGCAGCAATGCCCGCAAAACGGCCGCCGACGAGGCGCTGTCGCGTCCTGTAAACATCAGTTTCTCGGCCGACTCGGCCTTTCTCTTCTGCCAGCAGCAGTGCGACTTCGGACCGCGCGTCATGAACAGCGAGGCCCACGACCGTTGCGGCCGCTGGATTGCAGAGAAGTTTCGCAGCTACGGCATGACCGTCACCGAACAGAAAGCCACGCTCAAAGGCTACGACGGCACACCCCTGCAGGCTACCAACATCATTGCCAGCTATAAGCCCGATGCCGCCGCTCGCATCCTGCTCTGTGCCCACTGGGACAGCAGGCCGTGGGCCGACAACGACCCCGATGAGGCCAACCACCGCAAGCCGGTGATGGCGGCCAACGACGGTGCCAGCGGTGTGGCCGTGATGCTCGAGGTGGCGCGGCTGCTCCATCAGACCGACTCGCTGCAGCTGGGTGTCGACTTCATCTGCTTCGATGCCGAAGACTGGGGCGTGCCGCAGTGGAGCGAGGCTGAAGACCCGGGCGACACCTGGGCCCTCGGCGCACAGTACTGGGCTGCCCATAAGCACGAACCCAACTACAACGCTCGCTACGGCATCTTGCTCGACATGGTGGGCGGCGAGGCGGCACGCTTCTATCGCGAAGGTTTCTCGAAGCAGTATGCCAACCGCATCGTCAACCGCGTGTGGGCGGCTGCCGAGGTGGCCGGCTATGGCTCCTACTTCCCGCAGCGCGATGGCGGCGGCGTCACCGACGACCATGTGCCCGTGAACGAGGTGGCAGGCATTCCCTGCATCGACATCATTGCCTACTATCCCGACTGCGAGCAGAGCAGCTTCGGCCCAACATGGCATACGGTCGATGATACTATGCAGCACATCGACCGTAATACCTTGAAAGCCGTAGGGCAAACGTTATTACAAGTTTTGTTTACGGAGTGATTCGCTTGTAGCTGCGATAACCGTAGGCTGTGACTATCACGAAGCACAGCAGCGGCAGCACAAACGATGCGTTGACAGCAGGATGGCCGAACACCGTCTGCTGGTCGATAATCATGCCCTGAAGCGGGGGCATCAGCGCTCCGCCGACGATGGCCATCACGAGGAAGGCAGCGCCGAGCGTGGTGTCTTGGCTGTCGACGTTCTCCAAGGCTATGCCGTAGATGGTGGGGAACATGAGCGACATGAAGAAGCTGATGCCGCACAGGCAGTAGAGACCTACCATGCCCACGATGCTGATGGCACCCAGCGTGCAGAGTCCGGCGCCCACGCCGAAGACGGCCAGCAGCAGGCGCGAGTTGAAGTACTTCATCAGTAGGGTGCTGATGAAGCGGCTGCAGAGGAACATCGACATGGCGGCAATGTTGTACATCTGTGCCGTGGCCTTGTTGATGCCCAAGTTGTCGGCATACTGGATGATGAACGTCCACGTCATGATTTGCGCAGCCACGTAGAACACCTGAGCCACCACGCCTTCGCGGTAGACCACGTTGTGCCACAGGTTGCCGAGCGTCTGGCGCGTGGTGTGGGTCAGTCCCTGAGCTTTCTTTTCCTCGCTCTCCGTCTTGGGCATCTTGGTCAGCGCAATGATGATGAACACACAAAGCACCACCAGGCCAATGGCCACATACGGGTTGCGGATGACGGCCAGGTCGTGTACGCGGATGTCGGCCTTCTCGGCCTCAGAGAGTCCGAAGAAGATGATTTGTCCGGCCGCGTCGCGCTTGTCGCTGATGAGCTGCGGCAGCACGATGAGCGAAGCCACCGACATGCCGCAGAGCGAGCCCATGGGGTTGAAGGCCTGCGCCATGTTCAGTCGGCGTGTGCTCGTCTCCTTGTCGCCGAGCGAGAGGATGAAGGGGTTGGCTGTGGTCTCAAGGAAGGCCAGTCCGAACGTCAGGATGTAGAGCGAACCGCAGAAGAAGGCGAAGCTCTGCAGCGAGGCGGCCGGGATGAAGAGGAAGGCGCCGATGGCATAGAGGGCCAGGCCCAGCAGGATGCCGCTCTTGTACGAATACTTGCGTATGAAGAGCGCCGCCGGCACGGCCATCGTGGCGTAGCCGCCGTAGAAGGCGAACTGCACCATCGATGCCTTGGTTGCCGATAGCTCCATCACGGTCTGGAAGGCTGCCACCATCGGGTTGGTGATGTCGTTGGCAAAGCCCCACAGCGCAAAGAGCGACGTGATGAGTATGAAAGTAAACAGGTACTTTCTTGGGACAAGCGGTTTCTTTTGTTCCATCAGACTTTTTTCCTTTACTTATAGATAGGACCGTAAGCGGCGCAAGCGCGATAGTCGGCACCTTCCTTGTCCATGCCGAAGGCATTCCAAGCGGCCGGGCGGAAGATGTCCTTGTCGGCTATGTTGTGCATGCAGACGGGGATGCGCAGGATGGAGCACAGCGTGATGATGTCGG
>CAMOTK010000100.1 GCA_946625715.1 uncultured Prevotella sp.
TGAGCGAGCCCACGGTCTTCACGGCCATCTTGTAGTCCATGAACTCCGTGCCGAAGCTGTCGGGCGTGGCATGTTCCAAGCAGGGGTAGTGGCCGTCGAGGGCAGCGTATGCCGGCTCGTCGGCGTAGATGACGACGTTTTTCTCAGCCAGCGGAGCCACTAGGTGTTCTAGATTATCTAGTCTATCTCGATGAATCAGCAGACAATCGAGCGCATTGCAGACGCTGACGCGGCGGGTCTTGGCATTGCACACAATGGCGCGCCCCTTCTCCAGGTCGCCATCCTTGTCGAAGTAGGTGTTCACCACGCCTGCACCGGTCTCGATGACGGGCACGCGGGCCGTGTCGCGCACAAAGTCGATGAGCTTGCGGCCGCCGCGGGGGATGCACAGGTCTATGTAGCCCACGGCGTTGAGCATCTCGCCCGTGGCCTCGTGGGTGGCAGGCAGCAGCGTCACCACGTCGGGGCAGACGCCAAAGCGCTCGAGCACCTCGTGAATGACGGCCACGCCGGCCTCGTTAGAAGCCACGGCGTCGCGACCGCCTTTCAGCACGCAGGCGTTGCCGCTCTTGAAGCACAGCGAAAAGACGTCGTAGGTGACGTTTGGCCGGGCCTCGTAAATCATGCCGATGACGCCGAAGGGCACGCTGACGCGGCACAGGCGCAGGCCGTTGGGCAGCGTCTTCTGCTTGGTGATGTGGCCTAAGGGCGAGGGCAGCGAGGCCACGTTGCGCATGTCGGCCGCAATGTCCTGCAGTCGCTTCTCTGTCAGCTGCAGTCGGTCGTAGAGCGGGTTCTCGCGGTCCATCTTGTCCAGGTCTTCCTGGTTGGCCTGCAGAATGCGCACCTTATTATTAATAATAGCCTCGCTCACGGCCAGCAATATTTGGTTGCGCTGGTCGTCGGTGAGCAGTGCCAGCGACTTGCTGGCCCGCTTTACGCGCTGGAAAGTTTCGGTCAGTTGCATAAGAATTCGGTGTGGGGGGTGGTTTCGGGATGTTCCATCAGGTCGACGAGCACGTTCTCGCGCTTGCCGTTGGCAATGATGACGCGAATGCCGACCTGCTGTATCTTGGTGGCCGTGGCATACTTCGACTGCATGCCGCCGCGGCCGGCCGAGCTCTTCTCGGTCTGAATGTATTGGGAGAGGTCGCAGCCTGGGGCAACGGTCTTGATGAGTTGCGACTGCGGGTCGGCAGGATTGCCGGTGAAGATGCCGTCGATGTTCGACAGCAGAATGAGCGTGTCGGCCTGCATCATCTGGGCGATGAGGCCCGAGAGCTCGTCGTTGTCGGTGAACATCAGCTCGGTGACTGAGACCGTGTCGTTCTCGTTGACGATGGGCAGCACGCCGTTTTCCAGCATCACGCGCATGCACTGCTGCTGGTTGCGGTACTGCTCGCCCGGCTCGAAGTTCTCCTTCATCGTGAGCACCTGGCCCACGTGGATGTGGTACTCGCGGAAAAGGTCGTAGTAGAGGCCGACGAGCTTCACCTGTCCGAGGGCAGAGAACAGCTGGCGCTGCTCCACCGAGTCGAGCTCGTGGGTGGCTTTCAGTTCGCGACGGCCGCAGGCCACGGCACCCGACGACACGAGTATCACCTCGTGCCCTTGCTGGCGCAACCAGGCAATCTGGTCGACCAGTGCCGACATGCGGGTCACGTCGAGCCTTCCGTCGGCACGTGTCAGGGCGTTCGACCCCACTTTGATGACGATGCGCTTACTCATTTTTCTTTCTTCTCGTCTTTTTGCCTGATTTCCACGCGGCGAATCTTGCCGCTGATGGTCTTCGGCAGTTCGTCTACAAACTCCACAATGCGCGGATATTTATAAGGTGCCGTCTCACGCTTCACATGTTGTTGCAGCTCCTTCACCAGCTCGTCGCCGGCCTTGTCCTTCCACTCCTTGCCAAGCACCACCGTGGCCTTGACCACCATGCCGCGAATGTCGTCGGGCACGCCCGTGATGGCACACTCCACCACGGCAGGGTGGGTCATCAGCGCACTCTCCACCTCGAACGGACCGATGCGGTAGCCCGAGGACTTGATGACGTCGTCGATGCGGCCCTCAAACCAGTAGTAGCCGTCCTCGTCGCGCCAGGCCATGTCGCCCGTGTGGTAGATGCCGTCGTGCCAAGCCTCGCGTGTCTTCTCCTCGTCGCGGTAGTACTCCTTGAACAGGCCGATGGGCTTGCGGTCGCCAACGCGCACCACAATCTCGCCCTTCTCGCCGTCTTCGCACGAGGTGCCGTCGGCGCGCAGCAGGTCGATGTCGTACTGGGCGTTGGGCATGCCCATCGAGCCGGGCTTCGGCGTCATCCAAGGGAAGGTGCCGAGGGTCATGGTGGTCTCGGTCTGTCCGAAACCTTCCATCATGCGGATGCCCGTCTTTTCCAGGAACTTATCGAACACGGCGGGGTTGAGCGCCTCGCCGGCCGTGGTGCAGTACTCCAGCGACGAAAGGTCGTAGTGGCTGAGGTCTTCGCGAATCATGAATCGGTAGATGGTGGGTGGCGCACAGAAGCTGGTCACCTTGTACTTCTCCATCTGGCGCAGCAGCGTGTCGGCATTGAACTTCTCGTGGTCGAACACGAACACCGTGGCGCCGGCAAACCACTGGCCGTAGAACTTGCCCCACACGGCCTTGCCCCAGCCCGTGTCGGCCACGGTGAGATGGAGCGAGCCCGGGTGCAGGTTGTGCCAGAACACGCCTGTGGTCAGATGGCCCAAGGCATAGAGGAAGTCGTGGGCCACCATCTTCGGTTCGCCGCTGGTGCCCGAGGTGAAGTACATGAGCATGGTGTCGCTGTTGGCGTTCTTCTCGGCAGGGCGCACGAACGTTGGCGCTGCTTCTATCTCCTTCAGATAGTCGTGGAAACCGTCGGGCACATGGTTGCCGATGGCGATATATTGCTCCACGGTGGGACTTTCGTCCTTGGCCAGGAGAACCTGGCCGGTGACGTAGGGGTCGTCTACACACACGATGGCCTTCACCGAGGCCCGCTGGTTGCGGTAGACGATGTCGTGCTTCGTGAGCATGTGGGTGGCGGGAATGACCACGGCGCCCAGCTTGTGCAGGGCCAACATGACGAGCCACCACTCGTAGCGGCGCTTCAGAATGAGCATCACGGGGTCGCCCTTGCCAATGCCTAATGACTGCAGATAGGCAGCCGTCTGGTCGCTCTGCTCCTTGAGTTGGCCGAACGTGGCGCGAATCTCTACGCCTTGGTCGTTGGTCCAGAGCAGGGCCAGCCTGTCGGGGTCTTCTTCGGCCCACTGGTCCATCACGTCGTAGGCAAAGTTGAAGTGTTCGGGAATGATGAATTCCAGATGCTGGTTGTAGTCCTCCACCGAGGAAAAGCTTGTCTGCTTGAGAAATCTTTCTATCATAGTTTTTGTGTTATTCCACTGTAAATGCCAGGAACTTCACGGCACGGTCGCCAATGGCCAGCATGCCGTGGGGCTTCGATGAGTCGAAGTAGATGCTGTCGCCCTCTTCAAGCACCATGGTCTTGCCGCCGATGTAGAGTTCCATCTTGCCCTCGAGCACGAGGTTGAACTCCTGGCCGGGGTGCGTGTTCTTGTAGACCACATGGGCGTTGGGCTTAGGCTCCACGGTGACGATGAACACGTCGGCCTTGTGGTTCTTGAAGCCCGACACCAGGCTCTGGTACTTGTAGGCCTTGGTGCGCTCCACCGACATGCCTTGTCCCTTGCGCACCACGAAGTACGACTGCATGTGGGGTGTTTCGGCAAACATGAGTTCCTCGGCCGAGATGCCGTACTTGTGGGCTATGGTCATGAGTTTCGAGATGGTGATGTCCATCTCGCCCTGTTCTATCTTCTCGTATTTCTCGACGTCGATGCCGATGGTTTCGGCCATCTCTTCGACGGGAATGTCGAGCACCTCGCGCAGTCCGCGCAGGCGTTCGCCTATCTGTTTCAGTTGATCGTCAACCATATTTACTATTTGACTATTTACTATTTACAATTTATTTTGCGCCAGCTTTCAGACCGCGGATGACGGCCGACGTGAAGCCGGCATGCTCCATCTCGTTCAGTCCTTTGATGGTCACGCCGCCGGGGGTGGTCACCTGGTCGATGGCCTGTTCGGGATGCAGGCCCGTGGCTTCGAGCAGCTCCACGGCGCCGCGCACGGTCTGCATCACAATCTGTTTGGCCTCGTCGGCCTTGAAGCCTAACTCCACACCGCCTTCTGAGGCAGCACGGATGTAGCGCATGGCGTAGGCAATGCCACAGCTGGCCAGCGTGGTGCCGGCAGCCAGATGGCGCTCGTCGGTGATGAGCGTGTGGCCCATCGCGTCGAAGATTTCTTTCACCACCGCGGTGTCGCCCTCGCTGGCTCCGCAGGGCACGATGAACGTCATCGACTGCAACTGGGCTATGGCGATGTTGGGAATGACCAGAAACAGCGGCGGGCACTGCTCGCCCAACCATCCCTGGATGCTTGCCGACGACACGCCCGCAGCAATGACTACGAGCAACTGGCCCTTGGGCTTGAGGCAGGGCTTAAGGTCTGTCAGAACCGCCTCGGCCAGCCAAGGCTTCACGCAGACGCACACGATGTCGGCATCGCTGACGGCTGCCCGGTTGTCGGTGGTGGCGCGAACGCCTAAGGCAGCAAACCTGTCGACCACGGCCTGCGACGGGTCGCCCACGGCAATATCGTCATGCTTGAAACGACGGGTCTTGATGAGACCTTCAACGGTGCTGCCGCCCATGGCGCCGGCACCTATCATGGTTATTTTCATAATGTAGCTAATACGTTTTTGAGTTTCTGGATAAACAGGTCGGCGTCGGCCTTCGTCAGACAGAGCGGCGGCAGCAGTCGCAGCGTGTTCTGTCCGGCACAGCCCGTGAAGCAGTGCTCCTGCTTGATGAGCGGCACGCGCACGTCCTTGTGGGGCACGTCGAGGTCGATGCCAATCATGAGACCGCGACCGCGCACGTCCTTGATGTGTGGGCTCTCGATGGCCCGAAGCTGTTCGATGAGGTAGGTGCCCACGGCGTCGGCATTCTCCACCAGATGCTCCTGCTCGAACACGTCGAGCACGGCCAGTGCTGCGGCGCAAGCCAAGTGGTTGCCGCCGAAGGTGGTGCCCAGCTGTCCGTAGACGGGCTTGAACTCGGGCGAAATCAGCACGCCGCCCATGGGGAAGCCGTTGGCAATGCCCTTGGCCACGGTGATGATGTCGGGACGGATGCCTAAGTGCTGGTGGGCGAAGAACTTGCCGCTACGGCCGTAGCCGCACTGTATCTCGTCGCAGATGAGCACGGCGCCGAAGCGCTTGCAGGCAGCGGCCAGCTCCTGTGCAAACTTGGGCGTGGCCATCTGTATGCCGCCCACACCCTGTATGCACTCCAGGATGACGGCTGCCACACCGCCGCGCGACAGCTCGCGCACCCACGGCTCCAGGTCGTTGAGCGGCAGGAAGCGCACGTGGTGGTTGTCGTTGATGGGGGCCACAATCTTCGGATTGTTGGTCACCTCGACGGCCAGCGACGTGCGTCCGTGGAATGCCTTCTCGCACGACAGCACGCGGGTGTGGCCCGTCTTGAACGAAGCCAGCTTCAGGGCGTTCTCGTTGGCCTCGGCACCGCTGTTGATAAGAAACAGCTGGTAGTCGTCGTAGCCGCTGATTTTGCCCAGTCGCTCGGCCAGCTGCTGTTGCAGGGTGTTGATCACCGAGTTGCTGTAGAAGCCCAACTTCTGGAGCTGTGCCGTCACTTCCTCAATATAATGGGGGTGGGAGTGTCCGATAGAAATAACGGCATGACCGCCGTAGAGGTCAAGATATTCTTGGCCTTTGTCATCCCAAACTTTGCAACCTTTGCCCTTGACAATGTTCACGTCGAAGAGCGGATATACATCAAATAGTCTCATGTCGTTTAGTTTTATAAACGGTGCAAAGATACATGAAAAATACGAGAAAAGAGAAAAAAAATGTCTTTTTTCGTGGCTGTTACAATTTTTTTTACTACCTTTGCAGCGATTTTGAACACTAAAGATAAAAATGAAGCGTATTTTGATAGCAGAGGACAACGACAGTAACTTCCTGTTGATGACTTACGTCCTGAGAGATCACTATGAAGTGTTACGCGCCGTGAATGGGCGCGATGCTGTGATGATGACCGAGAATCAGCCCGTGGATTTGGTGCTGATGGACATGAAGATGCCCTATATCAACGGCCTGGAAGCTACGCGACAGATTAAGGAGAAGCATCCGGAGCTGCCCGTTTTCATGGTAACGGCCAACGTGTTCGATGTGGATCAGGAATCGGCTATAAAGGCTGGCTGCGATGCTTTCATTCCTAAGCCCATCCGGCGTGAGGCTTTTATAGAAAAGATAAAAGAGTTCATTGGTGAGTAGGCCAATGAACTCTTTTTTTTCATGAAAAACCGTCAACTGAAACTTATTTTGATTAAAATGCTGAGGCCTTCAGACGAAGACCGCAGTGCTCGTCGAGCCCGTGCATGAGGTTCATGTTCTGCACGGCCTGGCCCACGGCGCCTTTCAGCAGATTGTCGATGCACGACGTAATGAGCAGTTTCTGTCCGTACTTCTCGCAGTGCACCAGTGCCTTGTTGGTGTTCACCACCTGCTTCAGGTCGAGCGCCTTGTCGCTGTAGTGGGTGAAGGCAGCGTCGGCATAGAACTGCTTGTAGCCTTCGATGATGGCTTCTACGGGGGCGTCGGTCTTCACCACGGCGGTGCAGAAGATGCCGCGCGCAAACGGGCCGCGGTAGGGGATGAAGTCGATGCTGGCTTCGCCGAGGGGCTGCAGCTGGTTCAGGCTCTGCCGTATCTCGGCCAGATGCTGGTGGGTGAAGGGCTTGTAGATGCTCATGTTGTCGGCACGCCACGAGAAGTGGGTCGTGGCGCCGGGCTTCTGACCGGCACCCGTAGAGCCCGTGATGGCGTTCACGCTCACGTCGTCGTTGACGAGTCCCATCTTGGCAGCAGGCAGCAAGGCCAGCTGGATGGCGGTGGCAAAGCAGCCGGGGTTGGCCACGTGCTGCGCCGTTGTGATAGCCTCGCGGTTCAGCTCGGGCAGGCCGTAGACGAAGTCGTGTTCGCCTTTGATGCGGAAGTCCTGAGCCAGGTCGATAATCTTCACGTTCGCGGGAACCGTGTGCTCCTTCAGGAAGGCCTCGCTCTTGCCGTGGCCGAAGCAGAAGAACACCACGTCGACCTTGTCGAAGGGCATCTGGTCGGTAAACCGCAGGTCGGTATCGCCGAGCAGTCCTTCGTGCACGTCGCTCACCAGGTTGCCGGCGTTCGATTCAGAGTGTGCAAACACAATCTCGGCCTCGGGGTGGTTGAGCAGCAAGCGAATCAGTTCGCCGCCAGTGTATCCGGCGGCACCGAAGACCCCCACTGAGAGCCCCCCTCTGTCCCCCCGAAGGGGGGATGATGTGGTATTGTTTGTTTTCATTTGATATGTTCTTTGATA
>CAMOTK010000101.1 GCA_946625715.1 uncultured Prevotella sp.
GAAAAAGTGGTGAAAGAAAATTTGGTTTTTCGCTCACTTATTAGTAACTTTGCACACCAAAATGGAAGACAAATGGTAGAACCAGCTTTTTCGAAACACTCCGTTCTGGCGACTATTCGCGACTATCTGATGATTGCTATCGCGATGACGTCGTACGGTATCGGATGGACGGTGTTCTTGCTGCCCAACAATATCACGACGGGCGGCATTGCCGGTGTGTCGTCTATCCTCTTCTGGGGGGCGGGCATATCGGTGCAGTATTCTTACTTCGTCATCAACGCCGTGCTGCTGCTCGTGGCCCTGCGGGTGCTGGGGTGGCGCTTCTGCGTGAAGACGGTCTATGCCGTGGCGGTGCTCACGGTGTCGCTCAGTGCGATGGCGCCGCTTGCCGAGGCCCGCATGCTGCACGACCAGCCGTTCATGGCGGCCGTCATCGGCTCGGTGTTCTGCGGCTGCGGCGTGGGCTTGGGCCTGTCGGTGGGCGGTTCTACGGGCGGCACCGACATCATTGCGGCCATTATTAATAAGTATCGCGACATCTCGCTGGGCCGTGTGATTCTGATATGCGACGTGATTATCATTTCGAGCAGCTACTTCGTGCTGAGGGACTGGGAGAAGGTGATTTATGGCTACGTGGTGCTCTACGTGACGGCCTTCTGTATAGACCAGGTGGTCAACTCGGCGCGCCAGTCGGTGCAGTTCTTCATCATCAGCGACAAGTGGCAGGAGATAGGTACGCGCATCAATCATGAGCCCCATCGCGGCTGTACCATCATCAACTCGCAGGGCTTCTATTCGGGCCGCGAGGTGAAGATGCTGTTTGTGCTGGCCAAGCGGTCGCAGAGCCAGACCATCTTCCAGCTCATCAACGACATCGACCCGCATGCCTTCGTGTCGCAGAGTGCCGTCATCGGCGTCTACGGCGAGGGTTTCGACCGTTTTAAGGTGAAAAAGAAAGTAAGCAATGACCATAAAGGACTTTGAAATCATGGCCCCCGTGGGGTCGCGCGAGTCGCTGGCGGCAGCCATTCAGGCTGAGGCCGACGCCATCTACTTCGGCATAGGCAAGCTGAACATGCGTGCCGGCTCGGCGTCGGCGTTCACCATCGACGACCTGCGCGAGATTGCGGCCACGTGCAGTGCGCACGGCATCAAGTCGTATCTCACAGTGAACACCATCATCTACCAGGAAGACCTGGCCGACATGCGTCAGATTGTGGATGCTGCCCACGAGGCGGGCATCTCGGCCGTGATAGCCTCCGACGTGGCCGTGATGCAGTATTGCAACCAGGTGGGACAAGAGGTGCACCTCTCCACCCAGCTGAACATCTCGAACATCGAGGCGCTGCGCTTCTATGCTCAGTTTGCCGACGTGGTGGTGCTGGCCCGCGAGCTGAACATGGACCAGGTGGCCGACATCTACCGGCAGATTGTGGAGCAACACATCTGCGGGCCGAAGGGCGAGCTCGTCAGGATAGAGATGTTCTGCCACGGAGCGCTGTGCATGGCCATATCGGGCAAGTGCTACATGAGCCTGCATGCCGCCAACCGCTCGGCCAACCGCGGCGAGTGCATACAGATATGCCGCCGCAGCTATACGGCCACCGACAACGAGACGGGCAACCAGCTGGAGATAGACAACAAATACATCATGAGCCCCAAGGACCTGAAGACCGTGCGCTTCATTGACCGCCTGATGGAGAGTGGCGTCAGGGTGCTGAAGATAGAAGGACGCGCACGCGGACCGGAATATGTCTATACGGTGGTGCGCTGCTACAAAGAGGCCATACAGGCCGTGCTCGACGGCACGTTCACCGAGGAGAAGAAGGACGCCTGGGACGAACGCCTGGCGCGCGTCTTCAACCGCGGCTTCTGGGACGGCTACTACCAGGGCCAGCTGATGGGCGAGTGGAACAAGAACTACGGGTCGAACGCCACCGAGCGCAAGGTCTACGTGGGCAAGGGCGTGAAATACTTCTCGCGCCTCGGCGTGGCCGAGTTCACCGTAGAGGCCACCACCTTCCGCCTGGGCGACAAGCTGCTGGTGACGGGTCCCACAACGGGCGTGATGTATCTGACGGCTACCGAGATACACGACAACGACGGCCACCCCGTAGAAGAAGCTCCACAGGGCACGCGCGTGGCCATTCCCGTGACAGGCAAGGTGCGTCCGAGCGATAAATTGTTTAAATTAGTTTCAGAAGAATCATGACCATCAACGACAGACAAGACGAGATTATCGAAGAGTTCAGCGGTTTCGACGACTGGATGGACAAGTACCAGTTGCTCATTGACCTTGGCAACGAGCAGGAACCGCTGCCAGAACAGTATAAGACGGAGAGCAACCTGATAGACGGTTGCCAGAGCCGCGTGTGGCTGCAGGCCGACTACGAAGACGGCCGCGTGAAGTTTCGCGCTGAGAGCGATGCGCTGATTGTGAAGGGTATTGTGGCCCTGCTCATTCGTGTGCTGAACGACGCCACGCCGCAGGAGATACTCGACGCCGACCTCTACTTCATAGACCAGATAGGGCTGAAAGAGCATCTTTCGCCCACTCGCTCAAACGGTCTGCTGGCCATGGTGAAGCAGATGCGCCTCTATGCCTTAGCCTTCAAGGCCAAGGCGTAGTGGGACCGCCGTAGGAAGCCAACTTCTTCAGGAGAAATTCGCGAACGTCACGCCAGTGGTAGTAGGGCGCACAGTCGGTCTCGACGGGCAGTGTGGCCTCGTCTTCGTTGAGCAGCACCTTCACCAGCACGTCGTTGTCGGCCGGTGAAGAGCGGTAGTAGACCAGTTGTATGTTGGCAGCCATGGGAAACACGCGATAGTTCACCCATCCTTTCTCTTCCAGTTGTTCCAGGTCGGTGAGCCTCATGTCGTAGCCATTGATGCCCATCAGCACAGCCAGCGGCAGCACGATGGTCTCGTGGCCGAAGCGCAGCGTGGCACCGGGGTGGGGCAGCCGTATGCAGCTGTCGGCCTGCTCAATGATTTTGTGTAGCAGCGTGCTCTGAATGAACGGCTGTGTGCCGCCGTTGAGCGGTGTGTGGCTGTAGCCCAAGAACCAGAAGGCGTTCTCCATGCGCCAGTTTTCCAGTCGCTCCTCGTCGGTGAAGAGGTCGTCGAGCGTCATCTTGTGGCGTATCTCGGTGTTCTGCACGTTGTTGGCCAGCTTGAAGAGGTAGTTGGTCAGCTGTTCGCCGTTGACGGCCGACGACTGCACGTAGGCCGAGTCGTTGAAGAGCGAGTAGACCAGGCGCTTCCAGCGGCGGTGTCTGCTGCAGTAGTCGCTGAGCAGGCTGCGCGTGTGGGGTGGCGAGGCCGCATGAGTGAGCTCTCGGTCCTGGTGGTTCATGTAGTACATGTCGTGGTTGCTCGCGTCGTGCGAGATTTGCAGTTTGGGATTGTGCAGCAAAAGCTCCTGCAGGGCGTTCTCCATAGAGAGTATGCAGCGGATGACGACGGTGCTCTTGGCCTCGATGCAGGCGTTGCCGGCAAACACTTCCGGGAAGCGCTCGTACATGCGGCGAGCAATGTCCTTGTGCTGTTGGGCGCCCAGCGGCGTCAGTTCGCCCAGACGGTCGCGCGACTCGGCCTCGAGCATGGCCACGCGTCGCAGCACGTCCTTGCCCAGTGGCGTGAGCTTGCCGCGGGCATCGCCCATCTGCAGCATGTTGAGCGGATAGGTGTACTCCTTCTGGTTGATTTGATACCGCGACCCGTGTCGACCATAGTGACTGATGTAGAATGGCTTTTTGCCCTTCGGAGCGCGTGTCAGCGCCTTTTTCGGCCCCTGGTAGGCAGCATAGTTGCTGGCCGAAAGGCTCGGATTGGCTTTCAGTTCGTCTTTAGGCAACAGTTGTGCCCCTGCAGTCAGGGTAAAAAGCAGCGAAATAGCAAATAATAACGGCTTTTGCATCACTTTTTTATGATTTTGGTTGCAAAGGTAGGAAAAAATAAGTATTTTTGCAACTAAAATAAAAAGAATATGGCTAAAAGCAATCCTTGGCACGACGATTTCTGGCCTCTGCTCATGCAAGTCTACAAGCAGAAGCCTGTGGGCGTGAAGCCGCTCTACAGCAAGGCGGTGGTCGACGTGAGCATCGAGCTGCACATACCGCCGCAGGAGATTTTTGCACGCTTGTGCCAGATAGCCAACCAGGAGACGCCTGTCACCATCAGGCTTTGGGAACTGTATGGCGACAACAATCGCCGCCTGAAGCGCGATGCCGAGCGACTGCGCTCGATGGAGGGCTTCGGAGCTCCCAAGAAGTTCTACGACGGCGTCAACATGGTCGAGACCTTCGAGAAGGACTTCAAGCCCCTGGCCGAGGACAGTAGGCTGACACCCGTGATGCTGATACTCGTGCTCGACCTCTACTTCCGCCTGACGCCCATCACCATGGTGGCTGAGACGCCCGAGGTGCAGGAGCTGGCGCGGCTCGTCAGGCTGAAGCCCGCCGAAGTGGCCGACGTGCTGGGCGTGTTCCAGTATGTCGATCCCTATCTCAGTCGCAAAGTGTGTCCGCTGCCTGCGCTGGAAGAGCCGTGCAAGGCCCTCTGGCACCGCTATGGCAACAGCGACACGGAGCAGTTGGCCTCGTATGCCGAACAGCTCAAGGATTATTTCAGATAAGCAGATGGCTCAAAGTCAGATACAAGAACAAACGCTTCAGCAGAAGTTGCAGCAGAGCATTTCTCAGCTGCAATACCTTCATTCTCAGCTTGTAGAGTTGCCCATTGCGCAGTTGATGGAGCGCATCGACACCGAGATGAACGACAATCCGGCACTCGAGGCGTCGGCATCAGAAGAAGCGCCCGAATGGCTCGACGAGACGGCCGACGAACCAGGCGACGAGGACTTTGCCGCCCAGCAGGAGCGCGAGGAGCGACAGTCGGAACTCGACGCCGCACTCGAGGGACTGGGCCGCGACGACGAGGAACTGCCCGTCTATCAGGGTGGGCGCGCCACCACTGAGGAGCGCGAAGAAATGGTCTACGGCGAGAGCACCTCGTTCTACGACCAACTGCACCAGCAGATGCTCGAGGTAGACCTCACCGAGGAGCAGCGCAGCATACTGGAGTATCTCATCGGTTCGCTCGACGACGACGGACTGCTGCGCAAGCCGTTGGAGAACATTGCCGACGAGCTGGCCATCTACCACGGCATCGACGTGAGTGTGGAGAAGATAGAAGAGGTGTTGCGCGTGCTGCAAGACTTCGACCCTGCTGGCATCGGCGCCCGCTCGCTGCAAGAGTGCCTGCTCATACAAATCGGCCGGCGCGACGACTCGCTGCTGAAAACACTCATGGCCAAGGTCATCGGCCGATATTTCGATGACTTCACCAAGAACCACTGGAAAAAAATACGCCAGGAACTGAAACTCAATGAGGTGCAGACCGAGACGCTGCAAAAGGAACTGCGCAAGCTGAACCCCAAGCCGGGCTCGGCCATGAGCGAAACCGTGGGGCGCTCGCTCCATCAGATTACGCCCGACTTCATTGTTGACACGCAGGACGACGGTACCGTCACCTTCACGCTCAACAACGGCGACCTGCCGCAGTTGCAGGTGTCGCAGTCGTTTGCCGACCTGCTGAAAGACTATCAGCAGAACAAGGGGTCGATGACCCGACAGGTGAAAGAAGCCCTGCTCTACACCAAGCAGAAGGTCGACGCCGCACAGGTTTTCATCTCGGCCGTGCAGCAGCGCCGACGCACGCTGACCCTCACCATGAAGGCCATCCTGCAACTGCAGCACCGCTTCTTTGAAGACGGCGACGAGGCCTCGCTGCGCCCCATGATTCTGAAAGACGTGGCCGAGCGCACTGGGCTCGACCTCTCCACCATATCGCGCGTCACCACGGCCAAGTATGTGCAGACGCGCTGGGGCATCTTCCCCCTGAAGTTCTTCTTCAGCGACGGCATCGTCACCGAGTCGGGCGAGGAACTCTCGACGCGCGAAATCAAGGCTGCGCTGCAAGAGCTCATCGACCACGAAGACAAGCATGCGCCCCTCTCCGACGATGCCCTGAGAGAGGCACTGAAACAGAAAGGCTACCCCATTGCACGCCGCACGGTGGCCAAGTATCGCGAACAGCTGGGCGTGCCTGTAGCCCGTTTACGTAAGTCATGAACAGAGTGAGAAATATCGTTTTTGGGTCGCGTGTGCTGAGCATGCTCTTCACACCCTTCTACCTACCGCTGCTGGGACTGATAGTGCTCTTCTTCCTGAGCTATCTGAACCAGCTGCCACTGGCCTATAGACTGCAGGTGCTCATCATCGTCTATTTCTTCACCATCCTGCTCCCCACCTATCTCATTCACTTCTACCGCAAGTACCAAGGCTGGACGCTCATTGAACTGGGGCGGAAGGAGCGCCGCATGGTGCCCTACGTCATCTCTATCCTCTGCTACGTCACCTGCGTGTGGCTCATGGAGCTGATGCACATACCCCACTTCATAGGAAGCATCGTGGTGACGGCCCTCGTCATACAGATGATATGCGCCGTCATCAACATCTGGTGGAAGATTTCCACCCACACGGCTGGCATAGGCGGCGTGGCCGGCGCACTCTTGGTCTTCGCCGAATACTTCCAGTTCAACCCCGTCTGGTGGCTCACCCTCGTCATTATCCTTGCCGGCGTGCTGGGCACGGCACGCATGATTCTGCGCCAGCACACGTTGCCGCAGGTGGTCGTAGGATTCTGGGTGGGACTGGTGTGCGCTGTCTTGACATTCATTTTATTGTAAAATCAGATATGGAACCCAAAGTAAGCATTATCATGGGCAGCACCAGCGACCTGCCCGTCATGGAGAAAGCCTGCAAACTGCTCAACGACCTGCAGGTACCGTTTGAAGTAAACGCCCTCTCGGCACACCGCACGCCCGACGCCGTGGAACTGTTTGCCAAAGGGGCCAAGGCACGCGGCATTCGTGTCATCATTGCCGGGGCCGGCATGGCGGCTGCTCTGCCGGGCGTCATTGCTGCCTCGACCACGCTGCCCGTCATCGGTGTGCCCATCAAAGGCATGCTCGACGGTCTCGACGCCATGCTCTCCATCATACAGATGCCGCCGGGCATTCCTGTGGCCACCGTCGGCGTGAACGGTGCACAGAACGCTGCCATCCTGGCCGTGGAGATGCTGGCTCTGAGCGATGAGGCTCTGGCCCTGCGGCTGCACGACTACAAGGAGGGGCTGAGAGAGAAGATTGAGAAAGCGAATAAGGAACTGGCTGAAGTGAAGTATGAGTTCAAGACGAATTAGCAGTGTTGCCCGTGTGGGCAACATCGAGATAGGCGGACAGAATCCCATCCGCATACAGTCGATGACCACCACCGACACCAACGATACGGAGGCTTGCGTGGCGCAGGCCAAGCGCATCAT
>CAMOTK010000102.1 GCA_946625715.1 uncultured Prevotella sp.
TCACACCCGACTACCGGCGGGCCGAGGCCGTGCGGGGACTGGAGCAGTTCGACTATCTCTGGCTCATCTGGGAGTTCTCGGCCAACAGCCAAAATTCAACAGCCCTCACCGTGCGCCCGCCTCGACTGGGTGGCAACGAGCGCGTGGGCGTATTTGCATCGCGGTCGCCATTCCGACCGAACAATCTGGGACTCTCCTCTATATTAATTAATAAGGTGGAACTCGACACGCCCGAGGGCCCCATCATCCACGTGAGCGGCGCCGACCTCATGGACGGCACGCCCATCTACGACATTAAGCCCTACGTGGCCTATGCCGACAGCCACCCCGAGGCCCGCAGCGGCTTCGTCGACCAGCACGAGTGGCAACCGCTCGAAGTGTGCTTCCCCAACGAACTGGCCAGCCACTTCAGCGCCGAAGAGCAAGCAGCACTCTGCCAAGTGCTCGCGCTCGACCCGCGGCCCAGCTACCACGACGACCCCGAGCGCATCTACGGCATGCCCTTCGCCGGCCGCGACGTTCGCTTCCGGGTGGCCGATGGGAAAGTAAGCGTGGTGGGCATCAACAATCTGTAGTTACTAAATAAAACCGATACGTATGATTATTGCTATTATCATTTTACTCGTCATCATTCTCTGTGGCTTGGGATACATCAAGTCGCTGCTCGCTCAGAAGGAAACACTGCAGCGACAAGCCAACATGAAACGCTTGTTCATGAGGAACATCAGCAACGAGATAAGAGTGCCCCTGCGCGACATCAACCATGTTGCGCCAACCATTGCCGAGGAAGGTCTTTACCTCTCGAAGTCGGAAAAGCAGGCCATTGCCCATCGGATTGTCAACAATGCCGGGCTCATCGAGACGCTGCTCGACGAGATTCAGGTCTTCTCCGAAGGCGAAAACGTGCGCCTGCCGCTCGTCTTGCGCACCATCAACCCCAACTTCCTCTGCAACCGCTGCGTGGAAGAAAACCAGATTAGCAAGAAAAACGACAAGGTGAAACTGCAGTTCGTCAGGCAGATGAACAACGACTTCACCATACGCACCGACCCGCGCCTCGTGGAACTCATTCTGAACAAGCTGATACAAAACTCCCTGCGCTTCACCAAAGAGGGCGAAGTGACCGTGGGCTGCAACACCACCGAACTCTACAACCGCCTGGTCATATTCGTGCAAGACACGGGCGTTGGCATTCCGGAAAACAGGAAAGGCATGCTTTTCAACTGGTTTGAAAAGCCCGACGACATGTTCGACGAGGCCGAACTCGACCTGAGCATCGCCCAAAAACTGGCCGATCAGCTCGACGGTGCCATCCAGCTCGACGAAAGCGTCCAGCGTGGCACGCGCATCAGAATAGTGCTGCCACTGAAATAAGTATCATTCTTCGTAACGGATTTCTACAGCGTCGAAGCCCATCGAGCGCAACAAGCGGCGCATCTGGACTTCGCCATTCTCGCGAGCGCGCTGCAAGTTTGCGGGCGTCAGACCGTGCTGCAACATCTGGCGGCGCGCTTTCTGGTAGAGCTGTTCGCGGTCGGCAGCCGACCACCGCCCACTCTCATAGAACGACCGCGTGCGCGCTTCGTCAATGAAACGGCTGTCGAGCAACTTCACCGGCGGCATCAGCACGCGAACCGTGTCGCCATCGGCCACCATCCACCCTTCTTTCGCTTCCTGCAGGTCGACGCCAAGGCGCAGCGTGCCGTAATAGATGCGCGCCAGCTGGTCGTCGCTGAAGAAGCGCTTGCGCACCGTATCCACCAACTCCTCGTCGGACACAGCCAGAAACTCCCACTGTCCGATGCTGCGCACCGACTGTATCTGCGTTGGCGTCAGCTCTATCTTGTCGTCTACGGCCACATGCATGGTGGTGTTTCTGATGGCCGAAAACAGCCAGACCACCAAGCCAGCCACAATCAGTAGCGCCACAACCATCAGTGCAGGGCGGCTCTTGGCTATATTAATAATAAGGTGTAGCAGTTTCTCTTTCTTCATCGGTTGCTCGGTTCTAATAGTCGTTTGATATCGTCGCGGCCAAAAGTCTTGCGAAACGTCACCGTGACATTCTTCTCGTCAAAACCCATCTGCACAAACAGCGGAATCAACACCCGCGCAGCATCGGCCTCGGCGCGCTCAAGGATGCCCAGCGAAGGCACACTCTCAAGAATGGCATCGCGCCCCTGCTGCTCGTAGCTGCTCATCTCAGCATCGCTGAAGTGGGCTCGCGCCAGCGACACATACTCGCGCACCGCCTTCTGGTCTATCTTCGTGCTCGTCAGTTCCACCTTCGGATCGGGCAGTGTCACCACTATGCGCTCACCATCGCGCTCTATGTTGGCTTCTGAAAAATCGCTGAAATCAATGTAGGCCTTCAGCGTGGCATCCATCGGAATGGCTATCTTGCGGTCGCCCAGCGGCAAGCGCATGTCTATGTTGCGGTTGAGCAACTTGCCCTGCAACCGCACCACATCCTCGTGCGTCACAATCTTGTGTACCTGATACTCGGTGGTGTACAGCCGCGAACAGTCTTTCACTTGCATAATCAGCATCGGCAGCGTGTCGATGCTCGCATACGAACCATCGGCCGGCGATGCTTTCTCACTGCGACAGCCACTGAACAACAATAGCAGAAATGTTACTAAAGGCAAAAAATATCTCATTTCTTGGGCTTTTACACCGCAAAAGTATAAAAAAAATGCTAAAATGACGCCTTTTCTCGCTTTTTTTTGAAAAGCCGATAAACTTTTTCAAAACAATGACGTCTGAAAGATAGTTGCAACTAAGAACAAAAGTTGAACCACTAAAAAAAAGAATGAGTATGAAAAAGATCGTATTAGCTATAGCTGCAGCGCTCATGATGAGCACCAGCATGCAGGCACAGGAGAACAACGGCAACCGCGAGCGCCGCCAGTTCGACCCAGAGAAGATGGTCGAGAAGCGCACCGAACAGACAGTGAAGGCCTACAACTTGAACGAAGAGCAGGCTGCACAGCTCTTGGAGCTCAACAAGAAATACATGGGAAAGATGGGACGCCGCCCCAACAGAATGGGTCGCCCCGACGGCAACCATAAGCGCCCCGAAGGTCAGCCGCAGGCCAAGCGCGACACTACCAAGGCACCGCGCATGCACCAGGGCGGCGACCGCAAGCAATTCATGGAGAACATGAAGGCCTACGACGAGGAACTGCAGAAAATCATGACCGAAGAGCAGTACAAAGCCTACAAGGCCGACATGGAGAAGCGCCGCCAGCAAGGTCCTCGCGGACAGCGTCGCGAGCGCAACAATTAACTACGGATTCATAGTGATTTAGGTTAACATAGTGTTTTAAAGGGCAAGCGTGCCCAACTATCCTGATAGGTTTTAGTTTAAGGAAAATAATTGTCATTTAGGATATTTCAGCGCCTACTAAGTGATTAGTGGGCGTTTTTTTTGCATCTTTCAAATCTTTTCCGTAATTTTGTGGCTGTTATGAAAAAGATGACGTTAGTTATGGCCGCTACAGCACTATTGGTGCTGAGTGGCTGCAAAGAGAAAAAGCAGAGTCAGGATATCATTGCACCCAAGTATGAAGCCAAGGCTCCGCAAGCGCCCATCCGCATGGAAAACAAAGTGACTACCCGCGACGTGAAGTGGCTGGGCAAGGACTACAAAGTGGAAATCAGCCGCGTGGCCGACGACAGTCTGGCTATGGTGCAAGACGACATGGGCCAGAAGTTTGTAGACAACCGCTACACCGTGCGCATCATCCGTGCCGACGGCTCGGTATTCTTCAACAAGCAGTTCACAAAGGCCTCGTTCAGTTCCTACATCGACAGCGACTTCCAGAAGACGGGCATCCTCGATGCACTGACTTTCGATGAGGTCGACGGCAACGAACTGGAGTTTGCCGTGAGCGTCAGCCATCCGCAAACCGACGAATACTTCCCCTTGGAACTCAGCGTCACCAACTTCGGCGACATCAGCATCAAGCGCGACAGCGACCTCGACACCAGCGGCACCGAGGAGGAAGATTAAGATTTATGGGGATTCATAAATAGCAGTAGAGCTGTCAGAACAACGACAGCTCTACTGCTGTTTCTGCCTGGGGATTAGCATAAACATACTGGTTCAGGCGGCGCAACTTGGCCGACTGTTCCAACAAATTTTCGAGCAGCGTCTTGCGGTTTTCCGGCAACTTGCCTCGCACCGCAAGTTTCTTGTTGTATTTCAGCCAGTTCAGCATCTCGCGCTCTTCACCCACATACTTCGACGGGCGACGCTTATTACGCTCCAGAAAGCCCATGAAGGCTTTATAATGCTGAAGCCACAGTTCTTCTCGTGTCATAGGCAACTTTCGTAAAAATGGTGCCACTCGTCGCGCCATGCCGTCATGCGGGGGAAGATGAGGTTGGCACCTGCTTCGGCCAATAATCTATCGGGCAGCGGGCCTGTGTTCACAGCTATCGTAAAGAGCTGCGCAGCCACGCCGGCCTGCACGCCAAGCGGTGCATTCTCGACCACAAGCGTCTCCCACGGCTGCGTACCGGCCTTCTGCATGCCCATGAGATAAGGGTCGGGATTGGGCTTGCCGCGCTTCACGTCGTAGGCCGTCACCAGGTGTTGCTCGTCGAGAAAGTCGCTGAAGTCGGACAGCACGCGCTCGAAGAGCGGGCGCTGGCCACTGCCCGTCACCACGCCGATGGTCAGTCCGCACTGCTTCATCTGCGCTATCAGTTCCTTCACGCCAGGCATCATCGGTGCTTCGGCCATCTCATGGAACAGGCGCGACTTCACTTCATACATGCGCTGCGCCTCTTCCTCGGTGATGTCGCGCCCTTGCTGTTCCTTCACTTTCTGCCGGATAGTGTCCACACCGCGGGCACCCTCAGTGGCATAGGCGTCGTGCTCGGTCATCTCGATGCCAAACTGAGCCATCGAGTCGCGCCAAGCCACCACGTGGTTGGGCATGGAGTCGTAGAGCACACCATCCATATCGAAAAGCACGGCTTTAGGCCGCAATGCCTCAAAGCCGTGCTTTTCAAGATATTGTTGAATAGACTTTTTCAATTCCAATTCTCAATTCTCAATTTTCAATTTTCAATTCTCCTTAGCCAGGCGCTCCTTGATGGCCTTCGTGTCGGCCTCGTAGCCGGGCTTTTCGAGCAGGGCAAACATATTCTTCTTGTAAGCCTCAACACCAGGCTGGTTGAAGGGGTTCACGCCAAGCAGATTGCCGCTGATGCCGCAGGAAATCTCGAAGAAGTAGATGAGCTGACCGATATAGTAGGCGTTCAGTTCGGGCATCGAGATGCGGATGTTGGGCACGCCACCGTCGACGTGAGCCAGACGTGTGCCAAGCTCGGCCATCTTGTTCACCTCGTCGATGCGCTTGCCGGCCAGGAAGTTCAGACCGTCGAGGTTCTCCTCGTCGCTGGGGAAGAGCAGTTCGCGGTTGGGCTTCTCAACAGAGATAACGGTTTCGAAGATGGTGCGCTCGCCGTCCTGAATCCACTGACCCATTGAGTGCAGGTCGGTGGTGAAGTCGACGCTTGCGGGGAAGATGCCCTTCTTGTCCTTGCCTTCCGACTCGCCATAGAGCTGCTTCCACCACTCTGAGAAGAAGTGGAGCTTCGGCTGGTAGTTCACCATAATCTCAATCTTCTTGCCATTCTGGTACAGACCGTTGCGCAGAGCAGCATACTGGGCAGCCATATTCTCCTCGAAAGGCACGTCCTTGCCGCAAGCCTTCTCCATCTCAACGGCACCAGCCACCAGCTGCTTGATGTCGAAGCCAGCGCAGGCGATGGGCAGCAGACCTACCGGTGTGAGCACCGAGAAGCGTCCACCCACGTTGTCGGGAATGATGAAGCTCTTGTAGCCTTCCTTGTCGGCGCAGGTGCGGGCAGCACCACGCTTGGCATCGGTCACGGCGATGATGACGTCCTTAGCCTCGGCCTTACCCATCTGAGCCTCGCACTGCTTCTTCAGCAGACGGAAAGTCAGAGCGGTCTCGGTCGTTGTGCCCGACTTCGAGATATTGATAACGCCAAACTTCTTACTCTTCAGGTATTCGGTCATCTCGCTCAGGTAGTCCTCGCCAATGTTGTTGCCGGCAAAGAGGATGGTAGGATTCTTCTTGTCCTGCACCAGCCAGGCAAACGTATTGTTCAGAGCCTCGATGACGGCACGTGCGCCAAGATAGCTGCCGCCGATACCGGCCACCACTACCACCTCGCACTTCTCGCGCAGCACATTGGCAGCAGCCTGAATCTCGTCGAGGAACTGCGGTGTGATGCTGCTGGGCAGATGCAGCCATCCGAGGAAGTCATTACCTGGGCAAGTGCCCTTTTCCAAAGCCTCTTGAGCGGCCTTCACCTGAGGTTCGAAAGCCTTTACGGCACCTTCCTGCAAGAAGCAGGCGGCCTTTGTGATGTCAAGACTAATGTTCTTCATTGATGCTTGATAGTTGTTATGTATTAATATTAGGTTGTTATTGATGTTTCTCTATATACTGCATGATGATGTCTACGGCATCGTTCTCTGTAAGTCCATCCATGTTGATGACAAGGTCGTAGTTGCGGGTATCGTAGCGCGACGTGCCGGTATAGCGGTTGATATAGTTCTCGCGCATGGCGTCGACAAGTTCGATGAGCTCACGTGCTTCGGGAGCCGTCTTGTTCTGCTTCGCCATCACGCGCTCAATACGACTCTTAATGGGAGCCTGAATGAGCACGCTGATGTGATTGGGATGAGAGCGGAACACAAAGAAACCGCTGCGGCCGGCAATGACGCACGACTCTGCCGAAGCAATTTCCTTGAGAATCTTCGTCTCGACCTTGAACACTTCCTCCGACGTCACCTGCTGTGTCTTGTCGTGCACGTTCTCCATCCGGTAAAACTCCGACTTGGCAGCATCGTAAAACGGCGTGAGGTGGCTCACGAAGTCTTTCCACCAGCTATGATTGGTACCTTTCAGACGTTCAATTTCTTCGACAGAAAGATTATACTTCTTGGTCAGGGCCTTGATAAGTGCCTTATCATAGAATATCACACCGAGGCGACGAGCCAGCAACTCGCCAACTGTGCGTCCACCTGAGCCGAGCTCACGATTGATGGATATCACAAATTTCTCATTCAGTTTCATAATCAATTCTAATAGGTTATTAATAATGTTTCGTCTTTGCCTGAGGGCACATATTATCGGAACGAGTCGGTAAGCAGTTTGATTTCTATCTGCGGGCTGATGCGCTCGTAGAGAATGTTGTAGACGGCATCGAGGATGGGCATGTTGACATGGTGATGCCGGTTGATTTCCTTCATGCACTTCGTGCCGAA
>CAMOTK010000103.1 GCA_946625715.1 uncultured Prevotella sp.
AAAGCTCACACCAACCGGCCCGAGGGCGATTGGTGTGAGCTTTGTCGTTATGCGTATGAGCTTATTTCAGCACTTTCACGGTGCGCACGGTGCCGTCGGCCATGCGCTGCTGGCGGATGACGAGGCCACGGGCCGAGGCACCTACGCGACGACCCTGCAGGTCGAACGTTGCCTCGACGGCCTGACGGTTGGCGGCCACTTCGCTGATGCCGGTCTCAACCGTCTTCTCGCCGCTCTTCATGTCGTACCAGCCAATGTCAGACAGGTGGGTCTCGTTGCCACCCTTATAGATGGTCTGCACGCCCACCTTGTCCCACGTGTTCATCTCCTCGAAGAGATAGACGGCCGAGCCGCCCACGTACAGGTCGTAGCCGTCGCTGAAGAAGTAGGGCACATCGGTCATGGGTGTTGTGACATAGTAGTAAGTGGGCTTCTGGAAGGTGTAGATGCTCTTCTCCTCGCCCTTCTGTATCCACATGCGATAGCTGAGGTTGTCGCGGACGATGGCATTGCCGTTCACGTCGGTATCGGGCAGGTTGAAGAACACTATGCCGGCACCTTCGGTGGCGTCGTAGGGCACAACTTGGTCGACACTCGGCGTGGCAGGGGTAGCGGCCACGTCGGCCACCTTGGTGATGCTGACGCCGGCCCATACACTATAGGGTGCCAAGGTTTCGGCCGTAGAGTTGAGCGCCACGTAGTAGCTGCCGCCATCGAAGTTGCCGTCGTTCACGGTGAACTCAGCATCTGCCAGGGCATTCATGAAGACACCGCCGAAGAAGAACTTCATGCCCGACATCTTGCCGTAGTACTGACCTTTCTCTATCTTCAGCACGCCGTCGTCGATGGTGCCCTTCACCCAGGCGTTGCGCATATACTGGCAGAGGCCCTGGATGTAGACTTCCTTCGAACCGACGAAGCCCACGCGCACGTTCCACTGCTCGGGCACCATGCCGGTGACAGAGCCGTTCTGGTCGAACTGAATCGAGGTGCCCTTGAACACATATTCCTGTGTGGTCAGGTTGTCGGGAGCCACAACGGGATCGGGATCCTTGATGACTTCCTTCGACACGACGACTTGGGTGAGATAAGCCCAGGGAGCAGCCTTCTCCGTGCTGCTATTGTAGAGGACGTACATCTCGCCCAAGGTGAAGATCTTGGCATCGGCATCGTAGGTGAACTCCACGTCGCAAAGACCGTTGGTACCAAAGCCTGCAAAGTAGGCGGTCTCAGTGCCCAGTTTGCCTATGACCTGATTCTTGGCAAAGACGGCCTTCGTGCCGTTCAGGGTTCCCTTCACCCAGGCCTTGCCGTTGATGGGGTTGGGGAAGTTGAAGTAGACGTCGCTGCCATCGAAAACCACCTGCATGGCCTCGTTGCCTGGCTCCGACAGGTTCTGGCCCTGTTCGTTAAAGTAGTTGTAGGTGTAGCTGATGTTCCAGTCTTCGACCGCGGCATCTGCCGGCGGAGTCACCTGCGTCTGTGCATAACCCAGTACGGCCATCAGAGCCGTCATGAGACATAGAGTAAATCTTTTCATAAGCTGTACTATTTTTGTTTTGATTGCAATAATTTGGTGGCAAAGATAGGCATTTAGTTTCAAAATCGCAAACAATTCGGCTAAAAACTTAGCAAACAGCCATGTTATTCGCTCCAAATTGCGTATCTTTGCAGACAGAAAGTCAGAAACTGCTAACCCGCAATAATGAAAAAGACCATCTTCACCATACTGAAAGTCGGCGGCATCGCCTTGGCGGTGTTGCTCTTGCTCGTGGGCGGTGCCGTCGTGTCGCTCAACACGAGCAGCGTGCAGAACAAACTCATCAGGAAAGCCACCGAGATGCTCTCCGAGAAACTCAACACGGTGGTCACCATCGACAGTCTGCGGGTGGGCTTCCTCACCGACGACATCAAGCTCTACCGACTGTACGTCGAAGACCAGCAGCAGCGGCCCATGCTGCAGCTCGACTACTTAGGCATCGACATCGACATGATGGCGCTGCTGCGCCGCGAGGTGCTCATCTCCGAAGCCACCGTCGACGGTCTGCGGGCGCAGCTCTTCAAGCCCTCGAAAGACGAGCCGGCCAACTACCAGTTTATCATCGACTCGCTGAAGAGCGACAAGCCCAAGAAGGCGAATGACGGAACGAAGAAGCAACAGAAACTGGTGGTCGACCTGAAGAAGGCGACGCTCACACGGCTCAACATCAGATACAACGACCTGCAGGGGGCCATCGGCGAGGTCAGCTACGACCAAGGCTTCGGCGGCAAGCGCGCTATTAATATTAATAAGGTGGAAACGCAGTGGGTGGCCAAGCTCAAGAAAGGGCCCGTGGACAACCACGTCGCGGTGGGCTGCATCAGCTATACCGACAACAAGGGTCAGGGCAAACTGATTGTCGACGACCTGGCTTTCGTCACCGACAACCATCTGCCACGAAAGAACACCGGCCGACCGCACTTCGGCGCCTTCGACCCTGGCCATCTCGACATTCTGGCCAGTCTGAAGGCCGACGTCCACCACGTGGCAGCCGACAGTCTGAGCGCCGAACTGCTCATGCTGAAAGGTAGCGACCGCGGTGCATCGCTCAACGTAGAAGACCTCACGGCCAAAATCACCACGGGCGACTTCAAGACGCTGCATGTGGCCGACCTCGTTGTGAAGCTGAAGAACACCACGGTCAGCGTGCCGAAGGCGGAACTCGTCGTGCCCAGCAAGAAGGAAGGCCGGAAACTGAACTACACGGCGCCGCAGGTAAAGGTCAACACACAGTTGCGCGACATTGCCAAGCCGTTTGCCCCGGCCCTGAGCCGCTTCACTGAACCGCTGTTTGTGACCACTTCGATGACAGGCGACGACCAGTCGATGCACTTCAACAACGTCAACATCAACACGGCCGACAAACAGCTCGTCATCAAAGCCAACGGCGGACTGACCAACCTGAGCGACAAGTACAAGCTGGTTGTGGCCTTCAACGTGAGCAACATGACCACCAAGGGGCACACCGTGCGCCGCATCATCAACCAGTTTGCCGTGAAGAAGTTCATGATGAAACAGCTCGACAACCTCGGTACCATCCGCTATTCAGGCCACTTCCGCATACCCTACCACCGCGAGGAGTTTGCCGGTCTGCTCAGCACATCGGGCGGCAAACTGCGCTTCAACCTGACACTCAACGAGAACACGAAGTATCTCACCGGCCACGTCAGCACCGACTCGCTGCAGTTGGGCCGCATCATGGAGATGCCCAAACTGGGCAAGGTGGTGGCCGAGGCCGACTTCAAGTTCGACTACTCCAAGCCCCGCACGGCCAAGATGCGCCGACAGAAGGGCGGCAAACTGCCCATCGGCAACGTCAAGGCGCTGGTGAAAGAGGCGAAGTACGGCATTATCACCACCCGCAACGTCGACGCCACCATTGTCAGCGACGGTGCTGTGGCCACTGGCGACATCGTCATCCGCGGCAAGCGCATGGATGTGCTCTGCGGCTTCTCGTTCACCAACACCGACGCCATGAACAAAATCAAGGTAAAACCCGGCATAAAGTTCCACAAGCGGTCGGACGACAGCAAGAAGGAAAAGAAGGAGAAGAAGGAGAAGGAGACAGATAAAGAGAAGGCGCCGAAGGAAAAGAAAAACTTCCTGCAGAAACTGTTTGGCCGCTCAAAAAAGGCCAAAAACACCGATGAAACCGCCCAATAAAGTCCCCCTCGGGGGACTACAGGGGGGTCATTTATTTCCGTCTAATTATTTTTTTGATGCTGCCGTCGTTGGCACGGACAATGCGCACCATGCCAAACTCATAGAGCGTTTCGTTTGAACGGTCCATCTTCAGGTCGGCAATGCCAGACACTTCCTTCATGAAATCAAACGAAATCACGCCATCTTCCAACTGAATGTTAGTCACGGGCTTGCCCAAAGTCAGCGAGCCGTCGGCCTTGGCATGGAGCAACGTGGCTGCCGGCGAACTGCTGTCGGTGAATTCATGGTTGTCCTGATACGGATAAGGCCAGCCACTTGAGAAGTACCAATTGGGGTAGTTGTTGGCAGCCACCATCGTGTAGCGCTGGTACGACTTCGTATTGGGAACACCACTCAACCACTCGGTTTCATCGTAGTCTACATGGAAAATAGCCAGTCCGGCCCCCGTCAGGCCTTTGTCCCAACCGTCCTTTTGGCGGTTTTCCAGAATATAGTACTCGTTGGGATAGTTATCGTTGCGTATCAGGTAAGCCTCGCCGGCGGCAGGCGTTGCCACCATACCGGTAACGGTGGCCTCGGTGGTCAGCTCGGTGGGGGTGGCCCAGCCTAACAGCATGCGCTGGTGAGCCGAGTAGTTGGGCGGACAGAACCCGCCAAGGTTGGTATTGCCGTAGTCCATCAGGTCCCATTCCTTCATGAACGACATAGAGCCATTGTAGAAATCGGGGAAACCGAAACAGTGGGAATACTCGTGACAGATGGTTCCGAAAGTGCCATAGTCGTTGCTACTGCTTAATTCCTGCACAGCACAATAGCTGTCTACCAACAGCGCATTGGGCGAATCGTCGACAGGAAGAGGTTGCATATTAACATGTTGGGAGAGCCAGAACTGGTGGGGCCAGATAGTATTACTACCGCCGCCGGCATTCTGGCCTTTGCCGGCATAGAGAATGAGCAGCTGGTTGACGTAGCCGTCGCCACTCCAGTCGTATTGACTCCAGTCGACGTTGCGCGTTTTCAGCGAATCCACCAGGTCGCTCACCAAATATTTCGAGTTTTCATCGTCAGCCGCGGTGCTGGCATATTTCGAGCGCGAGACGTTAAGCGGGATATAGAAAAGGTCGAACTGCAAGTCGAACTTTCCGAGGCTCTGGGCATAGAAATAGTCGTGAACGGAACCATAGAACGGACTTTCGTTGAAGTTTTCCTCGTTGAAGATGCGGTTCCAAAGCGCCAGCGGGTCGGCAGCCTTGAACGCCTGGTCTTGAAAACTGGTGAGCACCACCAACTGACGGCGCTTGCCCTGATAAGTCTTCGGGTCTTGCTTCAAACTCACGGCACGGTGTCCGGCCTTGAAACTGTGGGCTTTTGTCGGGCGACAACCGCGGCGAACGGCGATTTCATCGGCCGAAACGGCAAGAACATTTGAGAAAACAAGCGTAGCTACCAATGCAAAACGCACGATTCCACGGGTCAAAAAACTTTCTTTTTTCATCAGTCCATCCATGTATTTATTAAGAAAAGGGAGAAAACACGCCACTTCACAGATTAGTAGCCCTTCGTATAGATGACCTTGTTGGCACCGCTGGTGATTTTCATGGCCTCGGGGTGCTCCTTGATGAACGAGTCGATGTGGCGCACCTTCTTGTCTTCGAGTATCTCGTCCATAGCGATGAGAATGCCCGTTTCTTCGACGTCGCCGAACCCATAGTTGATGGCCGTGCCGAAGAGCTTCATCGTGGGCGAGAGACTCATGTAGGCATTGACCAGCGGCGGGATGTTATAGCCCAGTTTGCGAATTTCGTGATTCAGAATCTTGTAGTCTTCCTTCAGCGAACCGGTATTGAAGAGCTTGGCCAATTCGGCCTCGTCGGTTTCAATTTTCAGCGGTTTCATCGGGATAACGAGGTGCTCAGGGTCGCCGAAATGCTTCTGCAGGAAATAGAGAATCATGTCGCGGCCCTCGCGGATATACGACGGATACATGGTCATCTTGCCAAAGAAATACTTCACGTTGGGCTTGATGACCGTGAGCGCACCGAGACCGTCCCACAGGTTGTCGAGCGCAAAGAGGCTCTTGGCGCCCATCTTCGAGCTTTGGTAGGGCAGCGACACAAACGAGCGGCCGAGCTCTACGGTGTAGGGCATGTACTCCTTGAGGAACTTTTCGGAGAAATGGAACATGTGGCTGGTGGCCAGTCGGGGCTGTCCGTTCTGGTCCATCTCCCAGAGGTTGCCCTCGAGATAGCGGTAGCCGCCGATGATTTCTTCCTGTTCAGGATTCCACACGATGAGCTGCTTGTAGCAGTTGTCACAAATGTCGAATTCATCGATGTCGAGCTCCTTGCCCGTACCACCGCCCGCCTCGCGGAAAGCAATCTCGCGCAGTCGACCTATCTCACGCAGCACGTTGGGAGCATTGTGGGCCGTGATGACATAAATCTCGTTGTGGCTCTTGTTGGTCATGCGCAACTGCAGTTCGGGCCTGAGCTCGCTCTTGAGCAATGCTTTGTCTACCGGTGGAATGATGGGCTGTTCCATATACTTTTTTAGATATTATAAACTTGTTCTTTAACATAGGCCGCCCACTGATTGGGCGTTTTCGAGTGGTCGAAAGTCTGCCAGGGAATGGGCTTGCCAATGCGGATGGTGAAGGTCTGCCCCTGATTTTTGTACATTTCATCGACGAGGTAGAGCATGGCAATGTTCACTTTCTTCACCAGACGGTCGCTGATGTTCGACAGGCGGTAGAAGAAATCGCTGTTTTGACCGATGAAATGGATGGGAACAACGTCGCGCTGCGTCTCGACGCTCTTGACGATGAAGGTCTTTTTCCACTCCAAATCCTTGATTTCACCGTTGCGACGGCGCGAGCAGAGGCCGGCGGGGAACATGAGCATGTGGTGGGGCGCCTTGAAGCCGGCGTCGACCATGGCGGGGAACGAGCGTGCCTGATGGCCCGTCTTGTTGACGGGGATGCAGAGCGGTGCCAGACCCGGCAGGTTCATGAGCAGGTCGTTGACCAGATAGCGGAAGTTGTCGTTGTAGTGTTCGCCCAGCACGACGCCTACGGAAACGCCATCGATGCCACCGAGCGGATGGTTGGAAACGAAGGTATAGAACTTGCCGTCGTTGGGGTCGGGCAGATTTTCCTGTCCTTCGACCTTGATGGTCACGTTGAGATAGTCGATGGCGCCCTTGAGCCACGGTGAGCCAACAAGGTCGCGAGCATCCCAGATATACTTATTGAGCCAATCCTGATGGATGATGCGCTTCAGATAACTGACCAAGAAACCGGGGACGTAACGCGCCTTATCCCCCATCTTGCTTTTGAGCACGTCTTCTAAGACGATAGTCTGTTCTGAAATATTAATCATCGTTTGTCTTTTCTATTTCAAGTTGCAAAAATACGAAAAACTTTTGTATTTCCTACACTTTTAGAAAAAAAATTGCTGCGAGGCCCACGATTTGCACCGACACGTCTGTCGAAGTGGGGCAAAATGTCAAGAAAAACTGCTAAAATTTAACACTTC